>PMWR01000364.1:206-13117 GCA_003166055.1 Acidobacteriaceae bacterium | reverse complement strand
ATGACCCGCGGCGCGCTCACCACCTTCAGTATCGCCAACGACGTGGCCAAGTACTTCGCCATCATCCCCGCCATGTTTGCCGGCGTCTTTCCGGTTCTAGGCGCGCTCAACATCATGGACCTGCACTCGCCGCACTCGGCCATTCTATCCGCCGTCATCTTCAACGCGGTCATTATCGTGGCACTCATCCCGCTGGCGCTCAAGGGCGTGAAATACGAGCCCAAGGCAGCCGATGTCCTGCTGCGCAACAACTTGCTCATCTATGGCGTGGGCGGCATCGTCGTCCCTTTCATCGGCATCAAGGCCATCGACGTGGCCCTTGTCTTCCTGCACCTGGCATGATTCTTTGAAAGGGCACGGCTTTAGCCGTGCCAAAACCGGCAGTAATAGGAATTTGGGGCTTTAGCCCCTGGGGCAAGCAACTTCGACGTAGATGTGCGGAAGGGCACGACTTCAGTCGTGCCGCACAGACGCAAAAATGAACGTGGGGCTTTAGCCCCTGAGGGAATCAACCAATGCATTCCACATCGACCCTGGCTTCCAGCGCGCCAACAAAAACCCACTCCGTCTGGAAGACCTCCATTCGCTTCACCATCGTGACCACGGTCCTGCTCGGTCTCGCCTATCCCCTCCTGGTCACCGGCATCGCCGGCATGATCTTCCCGCACAAAGCCGCCGGAAGCCTGATTCTCAAGGACGGCCAGATCATCGGCTCCGAGCTGCTCGCCCAGAGCTTCACGTCCGACAAGTATTTCCATCCCCGCCCCTCGGCCGCGGGCAACGGGTACGACGCGACCTCCTCCGGTGGCTCCAATCTCGCCCAGTCCAACAAGGCCCTCGTCGACCGCATCCAGGCCTCCATCGACGCGCTCTCCAAAGAGAATCCCGGCCATCCCGTGCCCATCGACCTGGTCACCACCTCCGGCTCCGGACTCGATCCCGACATTACTCCGGACGCCGCATACTTCCAGGCTCCCCGCGTTGCCAAGGCGCGCAAGCTCGACGAGGCCAGCGTCCGTCAGCTCATCGCCGGCAACACAACCAACCGCCAGTTGGGCTTCCTTGGCGAACCTCGCGTCAACGTCCTCGACCTGAACCTCGCCCTCGACAAACTCAGCAAATAGCAGCGGACCTTCCGGCTTCGCCACCCAAATCAGGGCCATAATTTGCTTGGCAAAATATAGCGATTAGCGGGAAGTCGCAGAGCGTGATTTTTTAGCGCTTTCGGTTGCCTCTAATGCCTCTGCTTCGGCCAGAAGCGCGTCAGCTTCACGCAGAATGGTGTCCGCTTTTGCCTTGAGGCTCCGTGCCCGCTCGCGCAGTCTCACAGCTTTTGGAATATCTAGCGGGTCTTTTGGGTTTCTCCATCCGGTCATAGTAAAGCTGCCCACTTTTGTCGCTTTGACTTGGCAACAGTTGGCATTCTCATCTACCTCTTCTGCCGGGCACCCCATCCTTGCGCCTTTCTTCAGGCGCAAGGATAGGAACAAAGCTAGTGCGAGCCTCCCGCGAGCGTGTGGCCCCACCGCAGGTGGCTAGTTCACATCCACCGTGAATGTGGTTGTGTTTCCCGAGCCCTGCGCCGGGCTTCCTGTCGCGGTGACCGTGAAGACATAGTTGCCGGCAGTTGTACCGCTATTGCCGCCGCCACCTCCGCCGCCGCCACCTCCGCAACCAGCCATCGCGCCCATGATCACCATGAGAACCAGCGCGCCCAGCATCGTCCGCCAACTGCGCCGCCGCGCCGGGATCCCGAAGAACAGCATCAGCGCAAGAATTGCGCCGCCGCCAGCTCCCAGCCAGCCCTTGCCCGGACCGATCTTTGGCCTCACCAGTTCACTGCTGGTTGCCCCAGTCGTGGTCACTGTCACTGTCCCTGTCGCCGTTCCTGAACTCAGCGTCAGTGGTGACGACGGCCCAGTGCAGGAAGGAAGATCGCTGGCCCCGCTCGGCGAAGAGGTCAGCGCGCAGCTTAATGTCACTGTTCCCGCGTAGCCGTCGCCCGAGGTAACCGTGATCGTATCGGTCGCCGTACCTCCAGGCGTGACCGANNGGCGTGGTGGTTGACGTTGTAACAAAGTTGACCGTCGCCGTCCCTGTCCCCCCGGTCACTGCAGCTGGGCTGACAGAGCACGTCGGCATGCTGGTTGGGCTCGAGATCGCAGTGGTTACTGCGCANNTCAGTGTCACACTGGACGTGAAGTTATTCACCGGCGTCACTGTAATCGTCGCAGTATTGCCCGAGGTCAGGCCCGCGCCAAAGGTGATTGGCCCGTTGTTGGTCAGCCCGAAGCCAGGAATACCCTGCACCGTCACGTTCACTGCGGTCGATCCGGTCACCTTCCCTGTTGCCGCATCCGCGCCCGACACCGTCGCAGTGTACGATCCCGGCGTGGTCGTAGCCGTCGTGGCTACCGTAAGCGTGGTCATTTGCGCCCCGGTCCCGGTAATATCCACCGTCGGTCCAACGCTGCATGTAGCCGGGCTGCTTGCCGCAACCGGCGTCACCGCGCAGGTCACATTGACGTTCCCCGTGAATCCATACGACGGCGTCACCGTAATCGTCGCGGTATCGCCCGTGGTGGCTCCCGCAACAAAGCTGAGCGCTCCGCTGTTGGTCAGCGCAATTGCCGGAGGCGGAGGCGCCGTCACCGTTACAGTCACCGTCGTGCTTGCCGTGATCAGGCCTGTAGCCGCATCTTTGCCAGTGACAGTTGCCGTGTAGCTACCCGGTGTGGTCGTCAAGGTACTTGTGATCGACAGCGTCGAGGATCCAGGCGCGGTCCCGGTTATATTCACCGGCGTCGTAACCGTGCAGGTTCCGGGGCTGCTGGCAGCCGTTGGCGTAATCGCGCAGGTCAGGTTCACATTCCCAGTGAAACCGGCCGCCGGCGTAATCGTGATTGCCACAGTGTTGCCCGTGGTCGCCCCGGCCTGGAAGCTGATCGATCCGGTATTGGTCAGCGCGAAGCTGGGTGGCGCATTCACGGTCACGTTCACCGCGGTGCTTGAAGTGACCTTACCGGTGGACGCATCCTTGCCGGTCACGGTCACCACATAGGCCCCGGGAGTTGTCGTCGAGGTTGTGGTAACGGTCAGGGTTCCAGTTACCGCGCCCGTCCCGGTCACGTCCACTGTCGAACTGACGCCGCATGTTGCCGGGCTCGTCTGCGATGTCGGCGTAGTGGTCACCGCGCAGGTCAAACTGACGTTGCCGGTGAATCCATTCGACGGCGTTACCGTAATCGTCGCTGTGTCCCCCGTGGTCGCTCCGGCAGCAAATGCAAGTGCGCCACTGTTGCTCAGCGCGATAGCCGGAGGCGGAGGAGCCGTCACCGTGACGCTTACCGGTGTGCTCGACGTGATCTTGCCGGTGGCCGCATCCGTGCCCGTCACTGTCGCCGTGTAGCTGCCCGGTGTCGTCGTCAAGGTTGTCGTGATGGTGAGCGTCGACGTCCCGGCCGCTGTCCCGGTAATATTCACCGGCGTCGTAACCGCGCAGGTTCCGGGGCTGNNCCGCTGTTGGTGAGCGCGAAACTGGGTGGCGCCGTCACGTTCACGGTCACCAAAGTGTTTGAGGTGATCTTGCCCGTGGAGGCATCTTTGCCGGTCACGGTAACCACATAGGCCCCTGGAGTCGTGGTCGCGGTCGTGGTAACCGTCAAGTTTCCAGTCACCGCGCTGGTCCCCGTCACATCCACTGTCGAAGTGACGCCGCACGTTGCCGGGCTGGTTGNNGTGATGGTAGCCGTATCGCCCGTCGCGGCTCCCGCCACAAACGTGAGCGGCCCATTGTTCGTCAGCGTGATCGCTGGAGTCGGCGGCGCCGTGATGGTAACGCCCACCCCGGTGCTTGCGGTGATCGCTCCATTAGTGCCCGTAACCGTTGCTGTATAACTCCCCGGAGTTGTGTTCGAAGTTGTTGAGATCGTCACCGTCGACGTTCCCGCCGTGGCCCCGGTGATGTTAACCGGAGATGTCGCAGAGCACGTTGCCGGGCTTGTTGCCGCAACCGGCGTCACTGCGCAGGTCAAGGCCACGTTGCCGGTGAATCCATTGGAAGGCGTCACCGTGATCGTCGCCGTATCGCCCGCAGTCGCTCCTGCCTGGAAGCTGATCGCTCCGCTGTTGGTCAGGGCAAAGCTCGGCGGCTGGGTCACTGTCACGCTCACTGGCGTTGACGATGTAATCTTCCCGGTAGCCACATCGGTGCCGGTTACAGTGACCGTGTAGGTGCCCGGGGTGGTGGTCGACGAGGTGGTAATGGTCAGCGTGCTCGTCGCCGCGGTCGTCCCGGAGATGGTTACCGGAGAGGTAACGAAGCAGGTCGGATCCACATTCCCAGCCGGAGGATTTGTAAGCGCGCAGGTCAGATTCACCCCTCCCGTGAACCCATTCGATGGAGTCGCAGTAATCGTCGAAGTGTTACCGGTCGTTGCGCCCGGGCTCACCGTTATCCCACCGCTGCTGGTCAGCGCAAAACCCGGAGTCGAACTCGCGACCTGCGCCCGCAGGCCAAGCGTATGAACGTACTTTCCCGTCGGATCCGTTCCGGTAATCAGCACGTTGTAGCTGCCCGCCGCTGTCGTGGATGGGGCGCTGATTGTCATTTTCGAGGTGCCGCTGCCGCCGCTGGCCAGCGATATCGAAGGCGTCGCAGCCGTGCAGGTAACGCCCCCCGTCGACGAGCAAGTCAGGCTCACAGCCCCGCTGAAGCCATTCACCGACGCAACATTCACCGTTGTCGTCCCGCCTGTGCCGCCCGGAGTTACCGGAATGATGGTGGTATTCGCAGTCATCGAGAAGTCGGCGAGCGTGTTCGTCAGCGTGTTGGCCAGCACCACCGCCGAGGGGTTGTAGTTGGTATCGCCAAAGTACTCGATAGTGATCTGGTTCGACCCCTGGAACAGGGTCTGGCTGTTCAGCACGATGCTGAACGANNGAGTTCGAGGTGTAATTCGCGTCCCCGTTGTAGGCGACCGTAATGTTATAGTTGCCGGAAATGGAGCCGGCCGGAACGACATAGGTGGCTACGCCTTGAAGCGCCAGGGTTGCTGGGTCCACCGCGGAACTGAGCGAGTTCGTTCCAGTGAAACCTGAAAGNNACCGTTCCAGTCACAACCACGCTGGTGGTCGGTGAGATGCTTCCAGTCATTGACGCCGTGGTCGTGGAATTGTACGCTCCGTCGCCGCTGGTGGTCTCAACGGGCAAGCTTCCGCTCAATGAGTTCGAGGTGTAATTCGCGTCNNTTCGTTCCAGTGAAACCTGAAAGCGAGCTGGTCAATGTCACCGTGCCGGTAGGCGCGGCAACCGGAACCACTTGGTTATTGAGGTATTGATAAGAGTTCTCGATTTGCACGGTCAGCACCGTTGGCTGGCCCGGGCCGTTCACCAGATCGTTATTCGAAGAATCGACGAGTGCGGAGTTCAGCACAATCTCCGGCGTATCCTGGACCACCGTGAAGCTGATCGGAGACGCCGTTGACGCGTTGTAGCTGCCGTCGCCTGAATAGGCGGCCGACACCGAGTGCGTACCCGGAGCAAACGCCGGGTTGAATTCCGCGTCCCCCTCCGCGTTAATCACCGCCGAATTCAGCGGCGTCGTCCCATCGGTAAATGTGACGCTTCCGGTAGGCTCTGTAGTTGTCGGACAATTTGTTACGCAGGTCACTTCCGTACTCGGCAGGACCTGCGCATCCAGCATGAGCTCGGTTCCGTATGAGATGTTGGTTGTACCTGAGGAGACCGATTCCAGAGTCCCGCTTTGAGGGCTCAGAATTGAAAATGCAATCCCGCTGGATTCCGGATTCACGGTAATCTGCACCGGCGTCGATGTGCTCAGCGCGTTCGTTCCGTCCCCGCTATAGGCGCCCCAGATGTTATACGTGCCGCCCGGAAGCGTGCTTGTCGCTCCGCTGAAAGCTCCACTGCCATTCAGAGCGAAAGTGCTTCCGGTCGTGCCATTGCTATTGACCAAGCCGGCCAGTCCCTGCCCCTGCTGAACTGCCTCGGTGCTGTTGGTCATCAGCGCGACGCTTCCGGTCGGCGTCCCTGAGCCCGTAACGCTGCCGCTCACCGTGATCGACGTTCCATGTGTAAAGGTCGTCTGGGACGGCGTCAGCGTAGTCGTGCTGGCATCGAACTTCACGTTGCCCCAGTTGGTCACCAACTGGTTGGCGTCGACAGTGCCCAGCCCGCTCGCCAGGTCATACCCCACTCCGGCGTTATACTCCGGCGTGGTCCCCTTGCCGATCTGGCCCTCCGTCGCTGATCCGTAATATGGATCGTCGACCGTGTAGTTGAGACCGGCCGGCGCGGCGATGCAGTTCGGTGAGACGCTCGGCGAGAAGGCGCACGGAACAGAATTGCTCCCGTTCACAACGTCGTGAAATGCCGCCGGAAACTGCTTCGCCAGCGGATACAGCACAAAGTCTGCCTGTCCCTGCGGTCCATATTTCTGGTTGACCAGCGCCATCATGCCGGCAAACGCGGGAGACGAGACCGAAGTGCCACCGTATCCGGATATCTGCACATACCCGCTTGAAACCGGCTGGCAGTCCCCGTCCACGGCGCAGACCGGGTAGTAGGTGTCATTCTGACCGTTCGACGCGAACAGCGAGACGTCGGGCAGGTCGCGCACTCCGTCGCTGGGCACGCCCGTGCCCACCTGCCACGAAGGCTTTGGATAACCGGAAGACGTGCCCGCGCACAGTCCATTGCTGCCGTAGTTGTTGCCGGCGCAGACTGCCGCGGTGCTGGCTCCGCCACTGCCCCCGGCAATGCTTGTTGACCCGCCTGTCTGGGCGTAATAGCTCAGGATGTTATCCCCAAACTGGCTGTCGTTCCATGGCTGCTCGGGAATCGGCGCGCTCGCCGCCTTGATCGATACCCCCGGAGTGCTGTCGCTCGGAGTTACATTCCAGTAGGAAGCAAGCTGCGAGTCGACAGCGCTCGGATTGTTCAATGCCGCGGCCCAATCGCTGTAGTAAAAATCCGTTCCGCCCACGGCTACGTTGTAAGGCGTCGAGGCAAATCCGCTCACCGCCTGGCCGCTCACGGCGTAGTCCGTTCCTCGATCGCAGACCGCGGAGCCGCTGTCTCCCGTCGATACCATGACCGTTACGCCCTGCGCCGCTGCCTGCTGCCACAGTTGTTTTAGGAACAGATTCTCGCTTCCTATGTTTGCTTCGCACGCGCCGAAACTCAGGCTCATCACCGGAGCGATGTTTCCATAGACCGCATGCTCGATCGCCAGGAACAAGCCATTCTCCAACTGCGTGTCCCCGGCCACCACCAGATCGACCGTGGCGGCCGGAGCAACTGCTCCCGACCACTCCACATCGATGTAGGCTTCGCCCGAATCGTAGTTCGGCCCATCCGGGTTGTTGATTCCATCCACGCCGGGATCGTTTCCGTCGACAATCACCTGCGGCGGGTTGGCCGGAAGACCGAAAAGCGTGCGGAACTGATTCACCAGGCCGATGTTCACGTTGGAGTCGTTGACGATGGCGATGGTCTGACCGCTGCCGTTGATCGGCGTACTGGCGGTATACAGCGGATTCAGATCGTACTGAACGTAAAAATCCTGCGGCGCCAGCACAAAATTCAGGCTGTCGGCATAAGGAGAGCCACCCGGCCCGATCGTCCACAGCGGCGTTGCTCTGTCGAGCTTGGGGTTGTAATTGGCTTTCCCCAGGTACTCGTTGTTGTTCTTGAACCGGAAATTGTTCAGCGACACAAATCCAGCCACTACCGGCGCAAGCGCCGCCGGTATCTGCGGATCGCTCGCGTTCGCCGTATGGGTCTGGCCGTTTACTTCATATCGATGGATCTGCGCATGAAACGCACTGCGAAACTGCCCGACGTTCCCCGAAAACTCCAGCGTCTGTTTCCCAGGATTGACCCCGGTCACGCTGAATCCGCGCCCCGTCAGCCACGTCTCCACCGTCGCGATATCCTGATCCGAAGGTCCAAACTGCTTGCCGAACTGATCCGGCGTCAGCCACTTGTGAAAGTTCGGATTACCCGGCGTATGCAGTTGTCCGATCAGTTGCTCGAGCGCCGCTTCCTGGCCCGCGCTGCGCTTCAGCACCAGGTGTATCCGGTCCAGTTGCGTGCTGTCGGGCAAGGCTCCGCGGTCGTTCTTCGCGTTGGCCAGCGGATGCACTGTGCCCTTGAGCGTTACCAATTGGCTCTCGTCTATCGGTCTGACGATGCGTGACGCCGGCGCGCCGTTCTGGGCCATCGCCGCGGAAACAAACAACAGGAATGCACTGGCCAGTACTGAGAGGGGCGAGAAACGCAGGACACGCATAATTCTTCCTGGACCTTTCTTCGAGGGCAGGACACCCTCGGAAACACGAAGAGTTGAGGTTGCTTCCACAAACGCACAGGCGATACAGCCGCCCGCAGGTGCTCCGGATTAGTCCTGGATGCCAAAGGTATCACAGTCGGCTATGCCGTTTCGACAGGGATTCTCAATGTCCTCCGCAAACCGGGAGGAGAAACTCCGCAAGGGAGAAGGACCAGTTCCGGCTCACTCTTTTTGTTCCGGCTTGCAGCAATCAAGAGCTACCCAAAACGGTAGGAAAATACTGTTGACTCTTTAACAAATATCCGCCGTTCAACTCAACATGAGCAGATGACCTTGTTAGACGAATCCTCTCAGGGAACGTTGATCTCCGGCCAACAAAAAACGAAGAATCCCGCTGCAATTGCCAACCGCCCACTCCTGCTCAAATAGACAATGCCGGTTTCCATCAAATACCATTCCCTTTTGCAGCCCGATCTTTGTCCAGTTCATCGGCGATCAACCACCGCTCTCATGGCTGTCCATCATGCGCACTTCGATTTTCATCACCTGCTATAACGACACTCTCTTTCCCCACACGGGCCGGGCCGTCGTGCGCCTGCTTGAAAGGCTCGGGGTCCAGCACGACTTTAATCCCCAGCAAACCTGCTGCGGCCAGATGCATGCCAACACCGGCTTTCGCGCTGAAGCCTTCTCCCAGGCCAAGCGATTCGTGCGCCTCTACCAGGACGCCGAAACCGTCCTCATCCCCTCCTCGTCCTGCGTCGCCATGATCCGCGATCAATACCCCGGCCTGTTCGACGAACTGGGCAATGAGCAACTTCGCAAGGATTTCGCCGCCCTGCTGCCCCGCGTCTACGAGCTGAGCGAATTCCTGATCGACCGCCTCGGCATCGAAGATGTCGGCGCCAGCTTTCCCCATCGCGTCACCTACCACGCCAGTTGCCACGGCCTGCGCGCGCTCCACCTGGGTGAACGTCCCTACCGCCTTCTCGCCAAAGTCCGCGGCCTCTCTCAAGCCCCGCTCCCCAACCTCGACCGCTGCTGCGGATTCGGCGGCACCTTCTCCATCAAGAATGCTGAAGTCTCCTCCGCCATGCTCGCCGCCAAGCTCCAGGACATCCTCTCCACTCAGGCCGAGTACTGCACCGCCCTCGACAACAGTTGCCTCATGCACCTCAACGGCGCCATGCACCGCCAATACGCCGGCATGCGGACCATCCATCTCGCCGAAATTCTCGCCGCCACCGAATCCTCTCCCGCCGAGGTGTCGGCGTGACCGCTTCTGTATCCACCAGATTTTGCCGGACCCCATGTGCGAAGGGGCACGACTGCCGGATTCGTTGTGCGAAAGGGCACGACTTCAGTCGTGCCGAAAATGGCCTAAGAATGACGTGGGCTTTAGCCCCTGCGGGCTTCTCTGTCCGAATCCCACTTCATTTCGATCGGAGGCCGGCATGAGCCTCCACCCCCAGCTCGATCCAACCCTCGCGCCGCCCTTTCCCCAGGCCGCCCTGCCCATGCTGCGCAATCCCCAACTGCGCAAAAACGTAGCCCACGCCACCGACGTCATCCAGGCCAAACGCGCCAAACTCGTCGCCGAAAAAACCGACTGGCAGCAACTCCGTTCCGCCGCCTCCGACCTCCGCGCCCACGCCCTCGAAAACCTGGGCTTCTACCTCGAGCAGTTCGAATCCCGTTGCACCGCCGCCGGCGGCCAGGTCCACTGGGCCTCCGATGCCGCTGAAGCACGCCAGATCATCCTCGATCTCCTGAAACAGGAGAATGCCACCGAGGTCATCAAGATCAAGACCNNAAGACCATGACCTCGGCCGAGATCCAGCTCAATCCCTTCCTCGAGTCCGCCGGCGTCGCCGTCTTCGAAACCGATCTTGCCGAGCTCATCATCCAACTCGGCGAAGACGAGCCCTCCCACATCGTCGCCCCCGCGCTCCACGTCAATCGCAGCCAGGTCCGCGAAATCTTCGCCCGCCGCATGGGTCTCCCCAAAAATGAGGCTGAAGCCCTCACCGATGATCCGGAAGCCCTCACCGCCGCCGCGCGCACCTATCTGCGCCACAAGTTCCTCACCGTCCCCACCGCCATCAGCGGCGCCAACTTCCTCATCGCTGAGACCGGCTCCGTCGCCGTGGTCGAATCCGAAGGCAATGGCCGCATGTGCCTCACCCTGCCCCGCACCATGATCACCCTCGCCGGCATCGAGAAGGTCCTGCCCCGTTTTCAGGATCTCGAAGTCATGCTCCAGGTTCTGGCGCGCAGCGCCACGGGCGAGCGCATGAACCCCTACACCTCGTTCTGGACAGGCGTCACGCCCGGCGACGGACCGCAGCATTTTCACGTCGTCCTGCTCGACNNCCCAACGAACGCCAGACCCTCAAGTGCATCCGCTGCGGCGCCTGCATGAACACCTGCCCGGTCTACCGC
Source organism: Acidobacteriaceae bacterium (assembly GCA_003166055.1). Next base: position 2,360 of record PMWR01000364.1, on the reverse strand, counting down.
CAGACCGGCGGACACGCCTACGGCTCCGTCTATCCCGGCCCCATCGGCGCAATCCTCACCCCCCAGCTCATGCAAATGCAACACGCCCAGTCGCTCCCCTACGCCTCCTCCCTCTGCGGCGCATGCTACGAAGTCTGCCCCGTCAAAATCAACATCCCCGAGGTCCTCATCGATCTCCGCGCCCAGGTCGTCGACCAGGAACGCGACCAGCCCGCTCGCTTCTTCGACCTCATGTACATCGGAATGAAGGCGGCGGACTTCATCTTCGCCCGTCCCTGGCGATTCCACGCCTCCCAGCGTCTCGCCCGCATCGGCCTGCGCCTCTTCACCCGCCGCGACGGCTGGATACATTCCCTGCCCAGCCTTGGCGCGAAATGGACCCAGACCCGCGACCTCCGCGGCCTTCCCAAACAAACCTTCCGCGAGTGGTACGCCGCCCGCCCGACGAACTCAACATCCTCACCCTCACTCGACCCGGAAGAAATGCCGGGTGCCCCATCCATGCACCGGCACTCGGGTGCATGGGTGGGAGACCGCAAATCTCAACCGGGAAACCCATCCGGGGAGACCCGACCCTCAGTCTTGTCTTCCAGCGATCCGGAACCAAAGCCGGGTGCCCCATCCATGCACCGGCACTCGGGTGCATGGGTGGGAGACCGCAAATCTCAATCCGACAAATCAAAAAAGGAGGCCCAATGACCCAGCCTCCCGCCTCAAGAGACCGCATCCTGGCCAACATCCGCTCCGCAACCAGCGCAGTCTCCACCCCTGTCGAAGCAGCCTACGCCGCCTTTCCCCGCTCCTACATTCACCACGGCCAACTCGCCCCTGAATCCCGCATCGCCCTCCTGATCGAGCGCCTGCGCGAATACGACGCCGAAGTCGTCGAGGCCACTCCAAACACCCTCCCTGCCGCCATCGCTGCCCAGCTTGCCCACAGCGGCAAGCAGCGCTTCGTAGCGCCCTCCGGCCTTCCCGCCGACTGGCGCGCTCCCGGCTTCAACTGGCAAATCGATAACGGCCTCACCCATGCGGAAATCGAGCAGGCTGAAGGCGTCGTCACCGCCGCCTTCTGCGCCATAGCCGATTCAGGCACCATCGTCCTGCACCACGGCCCCACCGAAGGCCGTCGCGTCCTAAGCCTCCTGCCCGACTGGCACCTCTGCATCCTGCGCGCCAGTCAGGTCGTTGAAACTCTCCCTGAATACTTCAGCCGCTGCCCGCAGCCGCCGCCTCTGGTCACCTGGATCTCCGGCCCCTCCGCCACAGCCGACATCGAAATGACCCGCATCAAAGGTGTCCATGGACCCCGCTTCCTCCACGTAATCCTTGTCCATAACGACTTGGTCCGCGACGAATCCGAAGCGATGCACGTTAAGGTGTAACCATGCCCCACTCCGAATCCTCGACCAACCACCGCGCCGCCCAGGCCCTCGACGCCTTCCAGATCGAAATCCCCTCCTGGGGCTTCGCCAACACCGGCACACGTTTCGGCAAGTTCACCCAACCCGCCGCCGCCTCCACCATCGAAGAGAAATTCGCCGACGCCGCTGAAGTCCATCGCCTCACCGGCGTCACCCCCACGCTCGCCCTCCACGTTCTCTGGGATCTGCCCAACGGCCTGGCCGACATCCCCAATGTCCAGGCCCTCGAGCGTCAATACGGCATCCGCGCCGGCTCCATCAATCCCAACCTCTTCCAGGACCAGCAGTACAAATTCGGTTCCCTCTGCAATCCCTCATCTGAAATCCGCGCGCAAGCCCTCGCTCACGTCCTCGACTCCATCGAAATCGCCAGGCAGCTAGGCTGCCGCGACATCTCCCTCTGGCTGGCCGACGGCTCCAACTACCCCGGCACGCAATCCATCCGCAAGCGCATCGCCTGGCTTGAAGAAGCCCTCATCGCCGCCCACGCCCATCTCGCCCCCGCGCAGCGCCTGCTCATCGAGTACAAACCCTTCGAGCCCGCCTTCTACCACACCGACATTGCTGACTGGGGCATGGCCTCGCACCTAGCCCGCAAGGCCGGCTCACAAGCCCGCGTTCTCGTCGATACCGGCCACCACTACGCCGCGCAGAATATCGAGCAGATCGTCGCCTGGCTCCTCCACACCGGCCTGCTCGGCGGCTTCCACTTCAACGACCGCCGCTATGC
>PMWR01000364.1:0-158 GCA_003166055.1 Acidobacteriaceae bacterium | reverse complement strand
GATCCGCTCGCCGCCTTGCACGAAGGTGGTTACGTGGCCCGCATCGCAAAAGAGCGCGCCCACCGCCAATCCACCGCCAGCAGCTATGCGTGAAAACAACCATCGCAGTTTCTTCGGCGAGTAGCGCCGTCTCCAAACCGGGGTCCCCGCCGACAGGT
>PMWR01000059.1 GCA_003166055.1 Acidobacteriaceae bacterium | reverse complement strand
AAGTCGAATGCGGTGGAGCAGATCGGCGGGAATTCGGACCTTGCCATTAGCAGCAATCAAACGGAGCAGGTGGGAGGAAGTCATTCGCTGAATGTCGGTTCCAGCCAAAGCATTCAAGTGGGCACGGCCTATTCCATGAATGCCGGGCAGACCGTATATATCAACGCGGGCATGAATGTGGTGATTCAAGCCGGGATGGAGCTGAGCCTAAGCGGACCCGGTGGCTTTATCACCATTGGGCCATCCGGTGTTGCCATCTCAGGGACGATGGTGCTGATNNCAGGTCAGACGCCGAGTCCTGCAAATCCAGCCGCTCCCGACAAGGCGGACGACGGCACCAAGGGCGGGAAGATGTAGGGTTTGGCCCTGGCCTGGGTCAGTGCTTTTATTGTCGCGCCCGGATCGAATCCACAATGCCGCTCCAGAGGGCAAGAAACTCGTCCCGGCTAAGCCGGTGGCTCGGCGGACCTCCTACAACGCCGGTCGTGGAAAGATGGAGAAGGATCTGCGGCTTCAATGGCGACAGTGCCTCGCCCGCCGTCTGCAGGTTGGCATCGAACTGCGGAATTCCGTTCTCCACATGGGTCACTACGATCTCCTGCCCGACCTGTCCTGCCACCTGCCGCGGCCCCTTGTGCAGGACTTGAAACTTCAACTGGAACATCTCGCCAGCCTCCCCAATCCCCTTTTCCACCCGCTCGACGACGTCCACCTTCTTCGGAACCTTGAACACGTGAGTCTCCAGGCTCAACGCGGCCCCGTTCTCGGGAATGATAAACACCGCCGCCAGATCTTCCTGGTTGCGAAACGCCTGTTCCAGGTACCCGTTCTCCATGCTGAAGGTGTTCGGTCTCCCCTGAGCGGACTCGCCGGGATGGAAGTTCGCGAGAGCCGTGCTGATCAATTGCACCATCAGATCGGTCTTCGCCTTGTCGCCGTCCGTGCCGGCAACAAAGACGGCATTCCCGAGCAGTCGCCTTCCCTCGAGCGCGTAATAATCAGGGTTGGATATATCCAGCAAGTAGAGGACTCCTCCTGAATCCGCGCTCCACTTGTACGCTCTTACGATCGGCGAGCGCGGCTTGGCCAGCAGTTGCTGCCGCCGCGCATCCATCACCCCTCCCAGCGTCTGTCCCGCCGACGCCGGCTCCAGGCTCAGATCGATGCCGTCCAGGGTCTGGGTCTGCTGGTTCAAATGCGCTGTCTGCGGCAATTGCAGGTCGAATCTCCCGCAACTGACCGGCTTCGCGTTTTCTATCTTCGCTGTAGCCATCGCGATCTGCCCTTCCCTGCATCCGCCAGCCAGCAGCGGCGCAAGCAAGGTGAACGCAAGCAATCTCGTTTTCATGGTCCAACCTAACCTGCGCCGCACCTCGGCGCGCCAAAAACGGATTTATCCGCCCATCCGATCCTTGAAGTGCTTTTGCGCGAGTTCCTTGATGCAGTTCAACGTAAACTTCTGCACATCTCCGTTGTTGTAGAATTGGGTGTGCTCCAGCCCCTCGGTGATCTCTAAGCGGTTTAGCTTCCCTCCAATCCCGTTCGATTTAGCGCTCAGGCCGGCTCCCGAGGAAGTCGGCACTGTGCCGTCCCCCTTGCCATTCGCCGATTGCATCACGTAATAGCCGTTCTCGGATGGCTTGCTCTTGTTTTCCCACAGATCGATCCCCGAGCCCTCCACTGGATTGGGGTCAGGTGCCGACCACGGAACGTCGAAATGCGGCTGTAGAAAGCGGTACTCGATCTTGTCCATCGTAGAGAGCCCCTTATCCCCAACCCAACTGGAGTAGGTCACTGGATGGCATTGCAACTGCAGTTGCTGATGGAACGACCTGGCGGCTTCGACCTTGGTCATGAACTCGACCAGGACCTTGACCAATCGGTTTCGTGTCGAGGCGTCCTGCAGATCCGGATCCGTAGCCCCAGGATCCAAATACTCGGGGTGATAAATCAGACGTAGAAAGTCTTCGGAATTATAGTGATAGGTTGAGGAATACGGATCGCCTTTCGGTTTGGAGCTGAGCAATGCATCGTCTTTGGTCATGCTGAGCCAGTTGGCGTTTACGTACTTGGTTGTCGGTAACAGCTCCATGGCGCCCACGCTGTTTCCTAACACCGGCACTACATCTCGCGATCCGGCCCCGAGAACCTTTGCCTTTGGGTTCCATGACGACCCGGAACCCGCACGCATGCTCTTGTAGGCGTCTGGAGCGCCGGTCACTGGTTGCGCTCCGTGAATGACCCCGAGCACCTTTCCCTCTCCGCCGTGTAGTTTGACCGCCGAACGCGTCACCATGCCACCCATGGAGTGGCTTACCAGGATGATCTTCTCGCAGATCAGTCCCTTGTCCTTCTCCAGGTTCATGATTACGTCAAACCGCTTAGCCAGATCGTCTCCCGACTTGAGGTTGTCCTGCACCCAGTTGTAACCCACGGCATAGACCGGAAAGACAAAACACTTTCCGAATGGACTCCAAAGATCTGGCCGGGAAAGGAAGTTCAGGATGCCGCCGTAGAAGTCCCATGCCACCCCGCCCCAGCCCTGGGCTGCCGCGGCCTTGGCGCAGTCATCGGCTACGTTGAGAATCTCCTGCTGCCTGGAGGGGGAAAGTAAGCCAAAGCCCATCAATTTTTCCGTTCCGCTGTACTCCTGATACATTGCATCGTCAAAAACCGTGCTTTGGAATGCCTTAGAGGTGTCCGTGTCCACTTCGAGACCCTTCTCATCCAACAGAGCCTTTCGCTGCGCTGGCGTGGCGAAGAGGTAGTTCGCCATGAACCCGGTACTGTTCGGGTCCCAGACCTTAAAGTTTCGCCGCTTCAGGCGGCTGCCCATGATGCCCGGTACAAACACGATCGGAATCGACTCGCGCTGGTACACGATAAGATGATCGGCGCTGGTTGCATACGGTCCCCCGTTCAACAGCTTCTCGTGCTCCCACCAACTCATCGGATGTTCCATTGGCACTGGCTCTCACCTCCATTCGCCGTCTCGCCTGACTCAACTACTCGTCGCAGTCGGGCTTCCAGTTCTTGATATCGTCATAGAATTTCGGAAACGAAAACTTGCACGACCCGCCGGGGATCTCGGAGAAGTAAAGGCCGTTGGAAACCTCTAACTCGTGCTGCTCGCCATCCGTTGTGTGCCCCTTCATAAGTTCGCCAGAGATGTCCTCTCCCGACTCATAGACCAGCCGGATGCCGATCCACTCCAGCTTTGGCGGCTGCGAACTGTCCGTGCTTTGCCCCTGCGACCCGCCCGCGCTCTGGTCCTGCGAACTTGTTCCCGAGCCTGCGCCGCCGGAGCCCTGGATTTCGCCTCCCAGCAACTGGCTCGGGTTGTCGCTCTGGATGTACGCGGCTGCCGACTGCTTCGCCGCCGACATGGCCATACCGATGGACCCGGTGGCGCCGCCCATGCCAATCTCTCCGATGATCACCGTCGGGCAGCCCATGATAATCGGATTCATCGGCCCCATGGCCAGCCCGGGAACTTCTACCACAATATCGCCCATACGGCAGGCCATCATGTAATCGATCAGCACCGTTGGGCTGCCCATCATCACCATGCCCACTCCATCGGGACCGGTAATGCTGACCAAAGGGCAGGCATGCTGGTCGATCATCGCCCGCCACGCCGGCATGAAGCCGATAAGTACGTCCGTGCTTCCGGGGCCAGGAGCCAATGGCGCACCGTGCGTTGTTGGGTCAGCGACTCTTGCGGCAGGAGGCATGATCTTCCTCTCGTTTTCAGCTTGTTTGACTACCAGCTACGCAATCAGGATATTTACTTCAGCATGAAGCCCTTCCAGCCGGGTTCCCGACCCATCCCCACGCCATAGCAGAGCACCGGGCCGAAAAGGGCGCTGACTTCCTCCCGCTTGTGGCTGTACAGATATTTCTCCAGCACGCGGGGATCGTAGTATCGGAAATACCAGCGATTGTTGTCGGGGAGCGTTTTGTTCAGTTGACTGCAAAAATGCGCGTAGAGGTCTTGCATCGAATCCTTCGAAACCGCAAAAATCCCCCACGGACTCTCCCACACCGTCTGCTTGAGCCACTCCAGCAGCGCGCTGTCCATCTTTACCAGGTAGGGCGAAATTGCCCAATAATCCTCCGGCAGCAGGGAAAGCACCCGATCCTTGCCCATCGCGCGCAGTTTTTCCGGCACGGCTCGCGTATCGCAAGCGTCGATCAACGCCCAGAGGTATCCTCGGGAAGCCAGTTCAAAAGACTGCTCCAGGCTCATCTGGCGCTCAACAACAAACGTCGGCCTTGGACTCCTGCTCGCCGCTCCATCCACGTAAAGCTACCCCCTGGGAAGAACTTCAGAATGTAATTCGGGATCGCGTTTCCATGCGCACTTATTAGGCAGCCGGACTAGGGACCGGTCGAGTCCCATATCTTCAGCA
>PMWR01000514.1 GCA_003166055.1 Acidobacteriaceae bacterium | reverse complement strand
GCTTCACCCAAAGCGGTTGCATCGGCGGCAGTCTCCGCCCCGGCGACTGCACATGCTGCGGCCATGCCGGCCGCTGAAAACGAAGAGGTGGCCAAGGCGGCCAAGCCGGCGAAGCCGGGTGGCGAAGGCATCAAGGTTCACGGGCACTGGAAGATCGACGTCCGCGAGAAGGACGGGACCTTCGTCAAGTCGACGGAATTCGATAACTCGCTGGTCTCACCAAATTCGGCGGACGTGGTTCTCTCGCAGATGCTGGCGGGGCTCTTCACGCCGGCCGGATTCCAGATCATGGTCCAGACGTCCAACACAATTGGGACGTTGTGCGGGTACAACCAGTTCTGCACCATGGCCGCGTCAACTTCAACCCTAGCTGGGCAGGCGGATACATGCTTCGACGTCGCATGCATCCCCGGAATGACACAGACCTATGTCCCGTACAACTCTACGACTAATGCTGCCGCCTATTTCCAGCTTCAGGGCACCTTTGCGGCTTCGGGCTCGGGACCCATCACCTCCGTCGCAACCGTACTCGTGGGCTGTGCCAGCACCACAACCCTGACGGTTTCGAATGCGCAATGCCAGGTGCCTACTGGCTATGCGGTTGGGGCAAATCCCGGCACAGTTACAGGTACTACCTTGGAAGCCCCGACCTTTACATCGACGACTCTGCCATCGGCGTTGACCGTGACCCCCGGCCAGCTCGTCACCGTAACCGTCACCATCAGCTTCTCCTAGCTTTTATCCAGCAAACGCAGGAAATGAAATCAGGAGAGAGATGATGACTACAAAACTGAACAATACGAGGCGTGCGCGCCTGGCTCAGGCCCTCCGCCTCGCAGCCGCCCTGGTAGCTCTGGCTTTTCTGGCCGGCGCCGGCGCTGCCCTTGCGCTGGGCCAGGCCACTACCACCGCGCACTTTATCCCTTCCAAAACATCGAGCGCTTTGAAGCCCGATGCGGCCACCCCGGCTGGGCCGAAGCCACTCGTAACCGCGCGCCCGATGTTGGAGACCGCAACAGCGGGCAGCGGGTATTTTCTTGGCGCCTCGACAGTCAATGGCCAGACGGTGCAAGAGGAGGTGGTGGACTTCATCACCAACTCGGCCTCTGCCTCGTATGTGCCCACGGTCGGCTTGCAGCAAAGCGTCAGTTACAGTGTGGGGTCGGTGAACTGCACGCAGACCATCGTACCCACGAACAACAATCCGCTTGTGCCCGTTCCGTATGTTCAAACCTGCTCGGTTACGGTCACCTTTGCTCCGCTTTATCCGGGCGGTCACCGGGACGCGCTCTATATCTTCGACGCGGACGGAGTATCGGTGCTGGCCGGGGTGTTTCTGTATGGCATTGGGCTGGCGCCGCAATTGATGATCCAGCCTGGCATGACCACCGGCCTGAACCTGACGGATAATCCCTACATTTACGCCATCGCGACCGACGACGCCGGCACGGCAGTTTTCTACTCCAACAATAATTTCTACACGGTGAACAAGAATAGCGTTGCAGCAACGCTGCTGGCCAGTTCAGTCCCACGCGCAAACAGCCTCTCCATCGACGGCGCCGGGACCCTCTTTGAGCCCGGCGATAACTTGCTCTACAGTGGCTTTGACTACCCTGAAAGTGTCATCTCTTTGTGTTTTGGACTTCCTTACATCGAAAATCAAAACCCTGTGATTCAGGCGGCTAACGTTTGTTTTGATCACCCTGTAGCTGTGGCGACCGGAAACCTCGGCACCTACTACGATGCGGACTCTGGTGGTGAATCCATGTACTACGATGGTCAAACTTATTCATGGACTCACGGACTTCTCGTTCAGGGCTACAATCCGGGTGGTAATGTGACGCCTCCTGCCGAGGTGGGCAATAATCCGTGGGGAATTGAGTCCCTCGCGTATCCCATCGGCACAAACTTCGGCCCAACCCAGGTCGCGGTGGACGCGTATGAGAACGTGTTCTTCGATGACGTCAACAACGGTCTCGCCGTGTGGTGTGGTTGGGGCGTGAACGACCAGGAAATTAGCCTCGGTGATGGAAACCCCAACGGCGTTAGCAGCGCCCTCTCGGGCAGCAGCAATGGCTGCGGCGGCTGGGGCACTTCCATGCACATGCTGAATCAGGCCACCACGAGCAACCCCATGGCGGTGGATGCCGCAGACACGTTGTACGTCAGCCAAAGCAACCTGAACATGTACTCCGCCACCAACAACTATGCCACCCCGATCACGGACATCGGCATCGTCGGGTATCCCGGCTCTGTCTCTTTGGCTCCGGACGGGACCATCTATGTGGTGGGTGGTGATTCCACAATGGACATCATCGACCGCTCCCAAGGCTCCATCAACTGGGGCTCAAACGATGGGCAAGTCAGCAGCCAGCAGACCCTTACGCTCTACAATGGCGGCAACGAGCCGCTGACCATCTCGTCGATTGTGCCCAGCGGGGGCGGAGGGTATACAGTCGAGCCCGCAACTTCGAACGGCTGCACGGACGGAATCACGGTCGCCGCGGGTACGGTCTGCCAGTTCCTGGTCACCTCCACGGTGCCCCACGCGGGTGCGCTGACGGGCGCTGTCACCATCACCAGCAATTCGCTGAACGCGCCGGGCACGGTGCAGTCAGTTGCGCTCACCGGTTACACCAGCGGCATCTGGGTCTCGGCCGGACCCAATCCGCTTGTGTTCGGTTTTGAGCCAACCGGGAGCAGCACGACCCTGCCCGTGACCTTGACGAATAGCAGCGCCGGCAGCGTGGCCGTGGGCTATGGAAGCACCGTTTCCATCACCAGTGCGCTGACCTCCAGCAATCCAGCGTTCACGGCATCGCTGGGCGCGTGCAACTCCCCATTGGCCTCCGGGGCCGCGGGTTGCCAGCTCCAGGTGACCTTCAATCCGACCGCGGCCCAGAGCTACTCCGGAACCATCAGTTGGACCGAGCAGATTGTCGGCACCGGAATCAGCCAGCAGCTCAGCGTCGCCGTAAGCGGCACCGGCGTTCCGCTTCCCCTCCTGGTGCCGATTAGTGAGACGATTAATGTCACCGACAGCCCGCTCGTCACGCCCTCGCTCCTTATACCCGTCAGCGAGACGGTGAATGTCACCGACAGCGGTGTTCCTGTGCCCTCGCTTCTTATCCCCATCAGCGAGACGATTCATGTTATCGATACGCCGGCGCCAAGCCTGAGCCAGGGGACTCCCACAATCACGTCCGTCAGCGCAATCCTCCCACAGCAGGCGCAGCCCATTACCATCTCGGGTTCGGGCTTTGGCACCCACACCCCCTACACAGGCGACTCAAACTACATCGAACTGATCGACACTTCTGCAGGCGGGTGGGATGCGGGTCACGCCGGGGCCGCAGTAACCCTGGCCGTCTCGTCGTGGACCAATACCCAGATCGTGCTCTCCGGCTTCTCCGGTTCCTACGGATCGCATGGCTGGTGCATCAGCCCCGGCGATCAGCTCTCGATCCGTGTTTGGAATGCCCAAACCGGGAATGGCCCGGCGGCTTACCCGATCACCGTTAGCAGCGGAACCAATACATGCGCTCTGGCAATCTCGTCGGTCAGCTCGATCCTTCCGCAGCAGACGCAGACCATCACCATCAGCGGTTCAGACTTCGGCACACAGGCCCCCTACACAGGCGACTCGAACTACATCGAACTGATTGACACTTCTGCAGGCGGCTGGGACGCTGGCCACTCCGGGGCCGCCGTGACCCTCGCCGTCTCCTCGTGGACCAACTCCCAGATCGTGCTCTCAGGCTTCGGCAGCGCCTATGGAACGCACAGCTGGTGCATCAGCCCCGGCGATCAGCTCTCGGTCAAGGTCTGGAACGCCCAAACCGGGTATGGCCCGGCGATTTACCCGATCGCCGTCAGCAGCGGTACCAATACATGCACTGTTGCCATCAACTCGGTCAGCCAAATCCTGCCGCAGCAGACGCAGCCCATCACCATCAACGGCACGGGCTTCGGCTCCCAGTCACCTTACACCGGCGACTCGAAATATATCGAACTGGTCGACAGCACGGGAACCTCCTGGAACGCTGGTCACAGCGGGGCCGCCGTAACCCTGGCCGTTTCCTCGTGGACCGACACCCAGATCGTNNGCTTCTCCGGCAGCTACGGAACGCATGCCTGGTGCATCAGGCCCGGCGATCAGCTTTCCGTCAAAGTCTGGAATGCCCAAACCGGGATTGGGCCGGCGGTTTACCCGATCGCCGCGAGCAGCGGAACCAATACTTGTCCCTGAGAGGGATTCGAACAGCGATCACGGAAAGACGCTCGCAAGAAAAGCAAATGAAACTGCCTGTGGTAGACGACGCCAATAAAGCACAGTTCAAGCCGCCTCCGGTGGAGCTCCCGACTGAAGGACTGCGAGGAGCGCGAACTACCGCTCAGCGATGATTTGTTGCCCTGCTATTCGCTCTTGAGCGGGGCAACGCTGGAACGCCCACGCTGATCTGTGAGCAGAACGGTAAGCCGCTTGGTGACGGCCACGGAGCTGGTTGCGGAGAGGAGAATCGAACTCCTGGTCTCTCGATTATCGATCGAGTGCTTTGAACCAACTAAGCTACTCCGCAATGGAGCCGAAAAGCGGAGTCGAACCGCCAACCTCCTGCGTACCGGGCAGGCGCTCTCCCAACTGAGCTGTTTCGGCCTTGATGCTGGTGCGGACGGCAGGACTCGAACCTGCGATGAACTGGGTGTAGGCCAGCCGATTTAGCCGCTAATCTACGTCCGCATGGGGCGAGTGGTGAGACTTGAACTCACAACCTCAAGGTTCGGAACCTTGCGCTCAATCCATTTGAGCTTCACCCGCACAACCTTGGAACCGCTCCCCGGAGTCCAACCGGGATCTGCTTCGTTAGGACCGAAGAGCTCTCTGCAATTGAGCTAGAGCGGCGAAACTGGAGCAGCCGGTGAGACTTCAACTCACATCATTCCGCTTAGAAGGCGGAGGTCTTCTGCATTGGACGACGGCTGCATGGTCAGGGTTCCCATCGATAGGTCTTCATCGAAGGGATGACCTGGTGGGCACGGAAAGACTCGAACTCTCATTTCTTCGCTTAAAAGGCGAGTTTCCTGGCTTTGGATGACGTACCCAAAATGGTGAGCGCGGTTGGATTTGAACCAACGTCATCCTGCTTAAGAGGCAGGTATAATCGGCCGCTATACGACGCGCTCATGGTGTACGTGCCGGGAGTCGAACCCGGAGTCTGCCGCTTATAAGGCGGCGGCTACATGCCAACTAGCAGCTACACGTACGTGGTGCCAGCGGCTGAACTCGAATCAGCTACAACAGGGTTATGAGACCTGCGCAATATCCACTTCTGCTTCGCTGGCATAACTTGGCGCGGGCGGAGGGATTTGAACCCCCAAGTTCGGCTTTGGAGACCGACAGTTTGACGTTGAGCTTACGCCCGCACTTTCCCGACGAATTGTCAAAGACCAATAAAAAACCCGGCGCTGGGCCGGGTCCGGTGCACAGGAACAAATACACTCAGACCCTCAACACACGACTCCCCAAATGACCCGCTTGGTCATTCTGGTTATGCCGTGTTTTACGGTCTGCTGCATAAGTCTCACTCTCGAGTTACAGAGTACCGCAGTTACTTGCTTGTTGCAATTCGGCTGTTTCCGTACAACTTAGTTTTGGAGCACCTGGCAGGACTCGAACCTGCATAGAGGCTATCAACCTCAACCCGCGTTCGTAGCGCGGCGGCTAATCCAGTTCACACCACAGGTGCATAATTTTGGTCTGCGCGGAGAGATTTGAACTCCCGTCAGCTCGCGCCCAGACCGGGGTCCCCGCAAATGGGTCCATGTTTGCGGGGAGGAAAGCGAGTGCCTCAATCCAGGCTAGGCTACGCGCAGACAACTTGGTGGCTTCGGCGGATTTCGAGACCGCGACGCTCACGCCTTCAACGTGACGCTCTACCTTCTGAGCTACGAAGCCAAATCCTGGTGGACCGTATCGGCATTGAACCGATCTGCCATCCTCTTTGCAAGAGAGGTAAGCACCCCAAGCACTTCCACGGCCCACAATCGTTGGAGGGAATGGAGGAAGTCGAATCCTCTAAAGCGTGATCCACAATCACGCGCCGCGCCGTTTGGCTTCATTCCCCGTAACCTAATTCCATGTTGGAGCCGGTAGAGATAATCGAAACCCCAACCTGCGATTTACAAAACCGCCGCTCTGCCGCTTGAGCTATACCGGCCCATCTTCATCCGCGAACAGCAAATCGACGATCGCCATCGGAGTCGGCGTACAAGTACCGGCCCCACCCATTTACTTCGAGTCCCATCGACCGCAGAATGAATCTGCCGGTGTGGACGCTTGCCGGCAA
>PMWR01000218.1 GCA_003166055.1 Acidobacteriaceae bacterium | reverse complement strand
GCTTCCAGGAGACGACGCGCGTGTTGACCGAGGCCAGCATCAACGGGGCGATCGATAACTTGCGCGGGTTAAAGGAAAACGTGATCGTCGGACGTTTGATTCCGGCGGGCACGGGCCTGGAGTACTACCGCAACGTGCAGCTCTCTCCGGAACTCGAAGAGGCGGCGGCACGTGTTCAACAGGAAGTCACCGCGGAGATCGAGGCAGCCGAACGCGAACTCGAACTCATGCGGCAGGAAGGCGAAGCAGAAGAAATGGCGGCAGAATAACGCTCGCCGCAAATGCTTCGTTTCTTCCGATCAACTTGAAAGGCCCGGTGATAATCCGGGCCTTTCTTTTTCTGTTCTTTTTCGCGCCTGGGTCGATTGCGTGTCTTGCCGTTACGCGTCGCTCTTTAGAGTGGAATGGGGATCCGGGCTTCCGGCCAGCATCCTCGCAATCTGCTTCTTGGTGTTCTTTGTTTTATACATCGCGCTGTCGGCAGCGTTCAGCAGGCCGTCTTTGGTGAGCGAATCCTCCGGGTAGATGGCAATGCCGACGCTTGCCGAGGCATGCAAAACGTACTCCGCCACGGCCACAGGTTCGTCAAAGCTGCGTTCGATCCGCAAAGCGATCTCTTCCACGTCGGCGCGCTTTCTGACTTCGGGAACCAGGACCGCAAACTCGTCGCCGCCTAGCCGGGCCAGCAAATCGACCGAACGGACCTGGTGCTTCATGCGCGTGGCGACCGCCTGCAGGTATAGATCGCCAACCTGGTGTCCGCATTCGTCGTTCACCTGCTTGAATTCATCGAGATCGACATAGATGAGGCCAAAGACGCCGGCGTTGAGACGGGTCTCTTCAATTTGCGCGTCGAGCCGCTTGTCGAACGAGAAGCGGTTTTGGATGTCGGTCAGCAGATCGAATTCCGAGCGGCGCAGCAGATCGGAGTAGAGGCGGCGCGTTTCGATGGCCAGTGTCGCCAGTCCCGCTCCAACGGCGAGCGCCTCGGTTTCAAGCACGGAGGGCTTCGAGAGTGGACGAAGGCCGGCGATGAACGAGCCCAGCAGGGGCCCCGAACGGCCACGAATATTCATCTGGACAATGCGCAGATTCTCGCCGTCCGGCGGGCACACTCCCAGCCGCGCTCCATCGGCAATCTGACAACAGCAGGGCGCGCCGTCCAGCTTGCACGAAACAATTTCCGTGATTTGTTCGATGATCTCGGCCAGCGGCGTGGCGCCATTGATGTTCTCCAGAATGCTGCTGCGGCGGCGTTCGAGGGAGGCTTCCGCCTCGGTGCGAGCGGCCATCGCGGTAGTTTGCCGATGTATCTTTCTCATCAGCGCCCAGCCCCAGGCGCCGGCGCCAATCACCACAAGGAGCAGAACGATCACAATGCGTGTGAGGTTTTGAATGTTGAGCCACGAGGGCTTGGCGATCACCGTGATGTCCGCGAAGGAGCGCAACAGGATATTGAACGCCCTGTCGTAGTCGAAGGGGTTGGAGTTTTCCGGGATGCAGACGCCGGTGGCGCGCACCCTGGAGCCGAGCGGAACCAGTTTCATGGGTGGTAGCGGAAACCGGCCGCTTGTGGCCGGATGCCGGTAAACCGCGGTAAACAGGCGCCCATCGGATGCCAGGACATACTCGTCCTGCAATGCTTCGCGGACCTCGGTCACGACGTCCCCTTCAATCGAGACCAGGTCGAAGATGTTGCCGCTTGACGCCAATTGCTCCCACGTGACGGGCAGAGGATTGATTGGGGCCTGTATATGACGATCCTGAATCTCACTGCGGGTGAGGGCCAGGAAGCCGGAATGGACATCGGGAAATCCGGTCGCATCCGCTAAATCGTCAACCTTTAACGGGCTGCGGGTCTGGGTGGATATCCACAGGCTCCTGGAGCCGTCTTGCAGCACCACAGCCGAGCCGGGCTGGTAATACGTGATGATCCCCTGAACGTGGAATCTCGGGGTGGAATCGCGCACGCGAAAGCCGGTGAAAATCTGATCCATGGGCGTGATGGGCAGAGACCACGGATCGGTGCCGGCGTATTTGAGGACCTTTATGTTTCCAAGCGAGGAGCTATGGATCACGAAGCCCACCCGCTGCATTTTCCCGTCGAATTTACCCGAGACAGTTCCGGTGACTTCCACATCCGCATCGGGCAGTTTTTTGATCGCCTCGGCATCGTCGCTATCTACCACTGTTTCGATGTCTCCACCCCCGCTGAGCAACTGCAGGCTGGTAGTCAGCCTGTAGGAGCTCAATATGAGGTCGGCCGAGCGAACGACGGCGTGGACAATGACCAGCCGACAATCCAGTTGTTCGTTGAGGAGATCGTGGTAGCTGACCGGCAGGGGATTGAGCGGTGCTCCATGATTCAGCACGGTAATGTCGCTGCTAAGCACATAAGGGTGGAAGCTCGGCCGCAGCGTTCCCTTGATGAGGACGCGATCGCCGGGAACCAGATCGGCATTCGTGGTGGCCGCCACATAGATGGCCACATCGCCTTCCTGCACGAAAAGCGATCTTTCGTAGCTGCGGAAGTAGGTAACCGTAGCCTGAAATGCAACCGGAAGCGCCTGGCGAGCCTGCTCATTGGTTAAGGTATGGATGGCGCGGAGGGAAGTTAGAGCGATCGGCGCCGTCGCCCAGCCAGCCGGTGCGCAGCCAAGAAGAATCGCGAAAGCGGAAATCAGTCTTTTCATCGCACGGTATCCAGGGACGCCTCCAATGCGCGTTCTGCCCCCGAAAAGATCATCGGCAGAATGGAGAAATCGATCAATTCGGAACTGGGAATGCGAATCTTCCTGCACGGGTCGTGGAAGGGTCACCTCGGCTCCGAGGTTCAATGAGAATCAAAGCCTCTTTGGTCGGCCGGGAGCCTTCCAGAGGTATGTTTGGTGTGTTTTGACACGTACATGGCGGCGTCCGAGGCGCTGAGCAGGCTGTCCCTGGTCGAGCCGTCCTCAGGGTAGATGGCCAGGCCGACGCTGGCCGAGCCATGCAGGACGTACCCCTCGACCGGAAACGGCTCATCGAAACAGAGTTCCAGGCGGTGCGCAATCTCTTCGGCTACTGCGCGGCTTCGAACCATCGAAACCAGCACGGCGAATTCGTCGCCGCCCAGTCTCGCCAGCATGTCGTGAGACCGTAGCTGGCGTTTCATGCGCATCGCCACTTCCTGCAGATACAGGTCGCCGACGCGATGCCCATAGACATCGTTCACCTGCTTGAATTCATCGAGGTCGATGTAGATCAAGCCGAAGATGCCGGCATTCCGCC
>PMWR01000632.1 GCA_003166055.1 Acidobacteriaceae bacterium | reverse complement strand
TAGGTAACCGTCCGGTCGCAGAGTCGCGACCAGTCTGGTATTGTTGCGCCCGCTCGTGCGACTTGGGTTCGTATCGGCTTGAGGGTGCTGTTCTATTTGTTCCAATTCTCGCGGCGCACTCCGCGAGCAAAACGCCGATAAGGAGGGAATGCGATGATCAACAACAAAGACAACAAATCGCTTGGCTTTGGCGCCTGGCTTTCGATTGTGGGGCTTGACCGTCGAATTGTTCAACTGGAACCAGAGGAGTCCTTCTTCAGCCAGGGAGACTCCGCGGATTGCGTGTATTGCCTGCAGGCGGGCCGCGCAAAGATCGGTGTGGTTTCAGAAAAAGGGAAGCAGGCTACGGTTACGATTCTCTCTCCTGGAGATTTCTTCGGTGAGGAGTCGTTGGCGACGGCGCCTGGCCTGCGCGTGGCAACAGTTACGGCGCTGAATGCCTGCACGGCATTCAAGATCAAGCGGGGCGAGATGGTTCGCGCGATGCATCAGAGACATGAATTCTGCGACGAGTTCCTGTCGTACCTGCTGGCCCGCTCCATGCGGACGCAGGCGGATCTTGTGGATCAGATCTTCAATTCCAGCGAGAAGCGACTGGCGCGGACGCTGTTGCTGATGGCGGAGTTTGGCAGGGCGGATGAAGCGAAGACAATGATTCCTCCCATCACGCAGGAGACGCTGGCAGAGATGGTTGGTACAACCCGGTCGCGCGTGAGCTTCTTTATGAACCGCTTCCGCGATCTGGGACTGATCAGTTACAACGGCCGCATTCATGTGCATAAGTCGCGGCTCAAGGCGGCCCTGACGGAAGAATGGCCGCTCTATGACTCCGGGACACTCCAGCAGGTTGCTTGAGCGGCAACACGCCGGGCAGACCCGAGTTTGTGCAGGAGAACTACCACGCTATCTGTGGGTAGAGCCGAGTTGCTTGACGTGCTCAGCGCGGACATCGTTGGCGGTGAAGAGGCGCAGGAAGGGCGCNNAAACAGCGCGCCAGGCGCTGGCGGTGGCCACGTTGGAGACGATGGGGTCGGCGCCGAGGGTGAGTCCGCCGACGGCATCTGCCTGAATGCCGTTTTCATTCAGTAGATCGAGAATGGCTTCACCGGTGAGGCGGCCGCCTTCGGCATGCAGGGTGGTGGTGCGGCAGTCGATGTAGTAGTCGCTGGTGGCGCCGGAGGAGAGCTGGAAGTGGCCGAGGCGGAAGCTCAAGCGGGCGAGCAGCGAGAGCAGTTGCTGGGCGTGGGTCGGGGTGGTCATCGGTGTTTATTGTAGCGGGTCGGCGGGTTGGTCAGGCAGCAGGTCAGCCAGTCAGCTTTGTCAGCGGGGCCGCGGATTGGCTGCCTGGCTGTGAGTTTGGGTTGAGAATTTATTCATATTGCGGGAAAATTCGGATTCGTTTGGGTAGTTAACCTAGTCCAATCATTCATGAGTGATCGTGTTTCTTCCCCAACGCAATCCCGCGCTCAGATTCAACCCTCTCCGTGGCCCCGGCTGGTTCGCACGGGAGGCTTGAATCGATACGCGTTGAACGCCGCTCTGATGGTTTGCGCCCTGGCTCTCTGCGGCAACTTGGCGGCCCAACAGGGTCCGTCGGACTCCAGCAGTACAGCGCCTGAGGCGGCGGAGCAGACGCCGGATGCACCGACTCCCCAGGTGGCGCCGGCGGATCAGCCGGCTCAGCAGACCAAGCGGATCCTGGGGATCATTCCGAATTTCCGCGCCGTCAGCACCGACGTGAAACTGCCTCCGATGACAGTGAAGGAGAAGTTCATTTCGGCAACCGAAGATTCATTCGATTACTCCGCAATCTTCATTCCGGCGATCCTCGCTCTTTATTCGGAGGAAACAAATGCGACGCCGGAGTTTGGCCAGGGCGCAGTGGGTTACGGACGCTACTTGTGGCACACCGCGGTGGATCAGACAAGTGAGAATTACATGGTGGAGTTTGTTGGCCCCGTTCTGACCCATGAGGACCCGCGCTATTACACGCTGGGCAGGGGCGGGTTTATCAAGAGGACCGGCTATGCGCTGAGCCGCGCGGTNNGCTTCGGCGGGATTGTCGAGTCTCTACTACCCGACGCGCGAGCGCAGTTTTGGCAACACGGGAACAGAGTGGGGATTGGATGTTGCGATCGATGCAGTTTCGTTTGAGGCCAAGGAGTTCTGGCCGGACATCAATCACTGGCTGTTTCACGGGGCAAAGCCGACGGCTGGGGCGCAGCAGTAGGCACATGCGCCGAACCGCTAAAAATAGCCGGATGGGAGGTGGAGGCCCGATGGCCGATTGTTTGGCTTTGTGGTCGTCTCCCACCCATCGAGCAAAAAGACGCTCGATGGATGGGGCACACGCCAATGGCTGGGGCGCAGCAGTAGGGGGATGCGCCGACTTGTCGACTTTCACATCTTGTCGAGGTGCTGAAAGCCGCTGGTGCCCAGAAGCATAAGGGAGAAAAGCAGAAGGTTGTAGGAGGCATGGACCAGCACGCTGGCGGCGAGCGAGCGGGTGGTGAGGCGTGTCCAGCAAAGCACAAGGCTGACGCTGTACAGCAGCAGGAGCGGGCCCAGGGAGTTTCCGGTCTGCTCGGCATGCATCCAGGCGAAGGGAACACTGGTGAGGATGGAGCCGACGACCATGGCAAAGGTGGACCATTGGGGATGGCCGTTGGCGTCGAGCGGCGGGGCGGGCTGGTGGGTGCTGCGCTCGATGGACCAGTCCCACGCGGTGCAGAGAGCGGGGAGCAGAAAACCGCGGAAGGCGATTTCCTCAAAGAAGGGTGCGGCGGTAACGCCGAAAGCGAAGAGGAGCCATGCCGCTCCGGGGGTGCGGAAGATTTTGTCGATGGGCGCGTTTTCGGGGCCGGGCATGAGCCAGCCATTGACGAGGGCCAGCAGGAAGCAGACGAATGCGGCGAAGAAGAGTTGGCGGCGCAGGCGCAGGGCGGTTGCCGCGTTCCATTGCAGGCCGGCGAAGAATCCCTTGTACCAGAGAGGCGGAAAGACGAGCAGGCAGGCCAGGAATGTGAGCAGATAAATGGCTAGCTCGCTGCCCAGGGCGTAGTGGATTTCAGTGGCCGCCTGGGCCATGCCGGTGACGCCGAAGAGGTGGAAGTGGACGGCGCTCCAGATGAGAAGGATGGAGGCCACGGTGGCAAGAAGGATGAGGGAGCCGAGGATACCTATGTCGCCGAGATTGGGAATGCGCGTGGGCGGGATGATTGGGGGCTCGGACCAGGATTGGAAGAGCGGCGGTTGGGTCGGGTCCAAGTTCTGATTTGGATCCAGGTTCGCCGCGTTGGGCTCAACCTCTCCCACCCATTCCGCCAAAGGGAGCGGAATGGATGGGGCGCCAGATTCATCTTGTGGTGGGGCGCTCAGATCGTCCTGCTCGGGCAGTATTGAAGGCTCGCTTGCCGGATGCGTCACTTCGAGCGTAACGGTAACTTCCGACGCGGAGACGTCGTTTATTTCGAGCGGATCGTGATCTGGCGGAGTGCTCATGCTTTGCCGGTCTTCTTCTTGCGTGGGCCGGATTTCTTGTCGGCGGGCTCGGCTGGCGCGGGGCGTCTGGATTTGGCGCGCGTGGTGGCCAGGTCGTCTTCGGCGGGCGTGTTGCGGCGGGTCCGCTTGAGTTTTGCTGGAGAGACAGTGCCCGAAGAAGCAGGTCCTTCGCTTCGCTCAGGATGACAATCATTTTTGGATTCATCGTCAGTGTCGATGGCGGCTAGCTTGCCGTTGACTGAGGTGTAGTAGCGGGTGAGGAATTGGCCGGTATAGGAGCCGGGCGTGGCCGCGATTTTTGCCGGTCGCCCTTCCCCGACGACGCGGCCGCCTTCTTCCCCACCTTCAGGACCGAGGTCGATGATCCAGTCGGCGTTGCGGATGACGTCGAGGTTGTGCTC
>PMWR01000617.1 GCA_003166055.1 Acidobacteriaceae bacterium | reverse complement strand
GTAATAAACGGGAGGTGATGTAAATGGCAGAGCGCACAAACATTCCGAGTTCTCCGGCCTGCGGGCAGTGGGAGACGCTTTTGGCGGACGCGCTGGACGGGCTGCTGCAGCCTGAGGACGAAGCGACCTTTACCGCGCACATGGCCGTCTGCCCGGCCTGCACGGCACTGTTCGACGAATCGCGGAAGGGCCGCGAGTGGCTGGAGTTTCTTTCGCCCGAACCGGAGGTGCCCTTAGGCTTGCTGGACAAGATTCTGGCGCAGACGGGTCCGGGACAGGTTGAGGGCTACGGGCTGATTTCGACGGGCGGCAATGTGGCGCCGATGCGGCCGGGATCGATTCCGGCATGGCAGCGGCCTGGTTTTGTAGGCAACGTGCGCCGTTTCGCGGAACCGCGGTTACTGATGACGGCCGCGATGGCATTCTTCTCGCTCTCACTGACGATGTACCTGACGGGTTTCAGGGTGAGCAGCGTGCGGCTGAGCGATCTGCGGCCGACGGCGGTGCGGTCGTTCATGGAGCGGCGGCTGACAATGGCGTCGACGCCGATCATCCGCTACTACGATCATCTGCGCTTTGTGGCCGAGGTTGAATCGAGAATGCGCGATCTGCGCCGCACCAGCGAAAGCGAGGGCCAGGGCGGCGACAACCAGCAGAAGCCAAAGGATTCAGCGCCGGGCGAGTCGAAACAGAACCAGAACCGCAAAGATGGAGGCTCCCGCGTCGACCCTCCACAGCAGTCGGTGAACCCGGCGAATGACGATTCAATCGATGCAATTCAGGCTTCCCTGACGTTAGATTCCCTGAAGCCCAGGGTTCGGTCCGCGCTTTCCGGCGGCTCCGCATCAGCAGTACGGGAAAGGAGCACAAAATGGACTGCGTAAACCACACCGGTGTAAGCGCAACCGCCTATTGCCAGAGTTGCGGCAAGGCGCTTTGCGCCGGCTG
This sequence comes from Acidobacteriaceae bacterium, assembly GCA_003166055.1. Next base: position 9,675 of record PMWR01000617.1, on the reverse strand, counting down.
CGTTCGAAACGCGGCCGGAGGACAGATTCTGTGCGAGCCATGCTGGACGGCCTGGCACACATTTCAACAGCCGTTTACTGCGCCATCGAGCGGGCCGCATCCTACGGCAGCCGCGGTGCTGGGCCTGATTCCCGGCGTGGGCGCGATGTACAACGGCCAGTTTTTCAAGGGTTTCATTCACGTGGCGATCTTTGTGGTGCTGATCAGCATTACCGATCACTACCCGATCTTCGGGATCTTCATTGCGGCGTGGATTCTTTACCAGTCGTTCGAGGCGTTCCACACGGCGAAGGCGATTCGCGAAGGACAGCCATTACCGGATCCGCTGGGACTGAACGAAGTGGGCAACTGGCTGAACCTGGGCGGACGGCCTCGCATGCCCGGACAGCCGGGCACGGGACAGGCTGGACAATATGGTCCGCCGTATTCGGGAACGTCTGGGCCGGGTTCGTATCCGCAGGGGTCGTATGCGCCGGGGCAGGCAACGCAGCAAGGCACAGCCGGTCAAGCTGGGCAAGCTGTTCAGGGAACTGGCGGCTGGCAGAACCCGTATGCCGGGCAGCAGACCCAGTACCAGCAAGCGCCGTACACTCCGCCTGCCGGCAGCTATGTCGATCCCGGCGTTCCGCCCGTGCCTCCGGTGCCGCCGGTCTATTGGAAGCGCAAGGAGCCGATCGGCGCGATTGTGCTGATTGGGCTGGGAGTATTGTTCCTGTTGGGGCAACTGGATTGGTTCTCCAGCCGCGTTTTTGAGTACATCTGGCCCCTGGGGCTGATTGCGCTGGGCGCCTGGCTGATCGTTCGCCGCATCAGCGATTCGAAGGGAGTTTCAAAATGAGCCGCTATATTCTGATTCGCCGCCTGCGCGGCCCCGCAATTCTGCTTTTGATCGGGGTGCTTGCGCTGCTTCACGAGTGGCACTGGATTCCCTTCTGGCGCTTTTTCTGGCCGCTGCTGTTCATCGTGTGGGGTGGGCTGCTGCTGGCTGAGAGGGCTGCGCTGGCCGCCGATGGGGGTTATCCGCTGTATCCGGGTGGGCCGTATGGGTACGACTGCGCGTCGGGAACCGGTGTGCCGCCTTATCCTGGACAGCCGATTTCTCAGGGACAGCCGGCTCCGCAGGCCTATTCGCAACCCACGTCGGGGGCGATGGTTCCTGCCGAGCACGATTTTGACAAAGGATCTGAAGGAGGACAGTCATGAGCAGCGTACCTCCCAACATGCCTCCGGGCGGAGCTCCGCCTTACGATCCCAGAACGCAGTGGCGTGTCTACCGCGAACAGCAGAAGGCAGCCTGGCGAGCGCAGCGCGACGCGTGGAAGGCCCAGCGCTACGCATGGAAGTCCGGCTACGTGGGCACATACGGACCGCGGGTTCCCTCGGTGGTTGGCCCCGTCATTCTGGTGGGCATTGGCGTGATTGCATTGCTGGTGGCCACCGGACACATCGCGGCGGTCGATTTCTGGAGCTGGTATGCCCATTGGTGGCCGCTGTTGCTGATCCTGGCCGGGCTGGCGCTGCTGGGGGAGTGGGCGCTGGACCTGCGCCGCGAAACGCCGGTGCGGCGTGGCGGCAGTTTTATCGGCATCCTGATCCTGGTGGCGATTGTCGGGCTGGGCGCGTCCGGCTGGAGCAACTGGTGGGGACCGTTCCGCGCCGAGTTTGGCGACCACGGCGACGACTTCTTCAATGCATTCGGCCTGCCCGAGCACGATAACGACGCGCAGGTGGTGAATGTGCAGATTCCCGCCAACGCGAGCATCGAGATTCAAAACCCGCGGGGCGACATCAGCATTGTTTCGGCCGACACATCTTCAATCCAGGTGCAGGCGCATGAGATAGCCTATGCCAGTTCGGATACGGAAGCGAAGAAGATATTCGACGCCGAGACGCCGCACGTAACCGTGACCGGAAGCGCGGTGCTGGTGAAGTCGGACAGCAACAGCAGCGGGCGGCTGAACCTGACCATCACGGTGCCGCACTTGGCCCATGTGACGGTGAACTCGGGACGGGGCGACGTGACCGCGGCCGGACTGGGCGGGGGCATCAACGTCAACTCGCCGCACGGAGACGTGCATCTGAGTGAGATTACGGGCTCGGTGCAGGTGCATCTGGCCAACGACAAGCACGATTTTTCAGCGCACCAGGTGACAGGCGACATTATCGCCGACGGTAACTGCAACGACCTGACGCTGAGCGACACCAAAGGCAGAATCACGATCAACGGAGAGATCTTCGGCGAGGTCCACCTGGAGAACATCGGCGGTCCGGTCGACATTCACACTTCAGTGACCGACCTGCAACTGGCGGAGCTGACTGGCGACCTGACACTGAACTCGGATGACTTGCGGGTGACGGAAGCGAAGGGCCCGGTGCACGTGGCTACGCACTCAAAGGATGTGGATCTGAGCCAGATTTATGGCGATGTTCACGTGGAAGACCGCGATGGGCGCATCTCGGTCGAGCCTGCGGGAAACTATGCGGTGGAGGCAAAGAACAATAAAGGCGATGTTGAATTGACATTGCCGCCCAACGCGTCTGCTTCAATCAGTGCAAAGACGCGCAACGGCGACATCGTCTCAGACTATTCAATGCCCAGCTTAGGCGATGGCGAGAACAAGGTTGCCACGTTCCAGATTGGCTCCGGTGGAGCAAAGGTGACTCTGAGCACGGAAAACGGCGATGTGCGGATCAAGAAGGGCTCGGGCTTCTCGACGACGACTTCGACAAGCAGTTCGGACGAAGCTCCCAAGCCGCCCAAAGCGCCCAACGGACCGCATCTTAGGGCTCCCAAGGCGTTGCCGGCGCAACCCGTGACACAGTAGAAAAGCACAACGGTACGAGTGAGAAGAATAGGCGCGGAGGGAGTTCCCTTCCGCGCCTATGTTGTTTTGCGGATCTGAGGGAGAATTGTCGCTCCTCTCACCAAACCAACGGGATCAGGTGGTAGCGGGTGCAGGCGCAGTATTCGGTGTAGCCGGGCAGGTCTTTGCGCAGGATTTTCTCCTCGCTGAGCAGGCGGATGACATAGAAGGAGACGAGCAGGACGAAGGCCGGCAACGAGACGGCTGAGCCGAGGGCGAGCGGCGTGAAGATCCAGAGGAGCGCGCTGCCGGAGTAGAGGGGGTGGCGAACGAAGCGGTAGGGTCCGGTGGAGATGACGGTCTGGCCTGCGACCACGTGGACGGTGCGCGCGGCAAAGCGGTTGATGTTCATGACCCAGAGGACAAGAAGGATTCCGGCGAGCGCCATGGCGAGCGAGACGATTGTCAGCCACAACGGAACGGCGAGATGCAACCGCTGGGACCAACCAAAGCGGTGGTCGAAGCCGGGCAGCAGAGAGGCGATGAGGAAGAGCGGGGTTGCCCAACGAATGATCTGCTTTTGCTCGCCAACCTTTTCCCCGCGCTGTAACCGAGACTCAAGAAACTGCGGGGCAACCCGGTAAAAGTAGCAGGATGCACAGAGGAATGGGAGGAACAGGACGCACAGGAACGCCCAGCCCTGCCAGTAGCTCCAGGCACCCGCAGTAAGGAACAGGATGGCTATGGCGGCGGCCAGGTTTACACAGGACGCGATGAGCAGGCGGCCAAGCAGGCTCCGCCGAGGCTTGGCTGACGGCTGTGCGCCGGCTGTTGTGGCGGGGGTTCCAGGCATGTTTTCGCTCTACTCTCGATCTCCGAAACTGGGGACAGCCTGTTTGGGATTGGAGACGTGACGGCTTCGATGATCCCGCGCGAAACCTTTGCTGTTGATTCGCATCAAGCATACGCGATTGGCGGAGCCGTGAACGCCTTCCGAAAGGGAAAAACGCGGCATCTTGCGCAGTTTGTCCTGTTCCGTTGTATTCTCCAGTCGCGGGGGTTCCTTTCCCATGACGAATACACCCATTCGTGTGATTACTGTGGAACGCGAGTATGGCTCGCACGGCGGCGAGTTTGCCCATGACCTGGCCAAGCGGCTTGGCTGGCGGCTGCTGGACTCGGAGCTGCCCTGTGCGGCGGCGCGCGCGGCCGGGGTGCCGCAGGAGCTGGCGGCCAGGTACGACGAGCGGCTCGACCCGTGGTATTACCGCTACGGCAAGGTCTTCTGGCACGACTCGGGCTACTCGATGGCCGGGCTCTCGGANNCTGGTGGGGCGCGGGGCGGCCTGTGCGCTGGCTGGGCAGCCGGGATGCTTTCACGTGTTTGTGTATGCCACGGCGACGGCGAAACGCGAGTGGTTCATGCAGGCCTTTCCCAGCAAGGCGCAACATGCAGACCAGCTTCTGGCGGCGTTTGATAAGCGGCGGGCGGCGGTCATCCGCAAGGCGTACCAGCAGGAATGGTGCTCGCGGGGGCTTTATCACATGCTGCTGAACTCGGCGATGGGGACCGAGGCGATGCTCGATGCGGTGCAGGGAGCGGGCGGGCTGTTTGAATGCCCGCAGCCCGCGGTACACGGGGCTTAGGCGGGGTTGGTCAATTAGACGGGAATCCGGCGCACGCGGACGGCGATGCGGGTGAAGACTTCCCAGGGAATTGTGCCGGTGGCCTGGGCGTGGTCGAAGGCGGTGATGGTCTCGTTGCCTTGCGTGCCCAGGATTATGACTTCGTCGCCGGGATGGACGCCGGGAATCTCAGTTACGTCGAGGACGGATTGGTCCATGCTGATGCGGCCTGCGAGCGGGGCGCGCTGGCCGCGGACGAGCAGGCTGAAGCGGTTGCCGAGGCGGCGGTCGAGGCCGTCGGCATAGCCTGCGGGGATGAGCGCGAGGCGCATGGGCTCGGTGGCGACGAAGGTTCCGTTGTAGCCGACGACGGCGCCGGCGGGAATGTCGCGGACGCTGGTGACGGATGTCTTCCAACTGAGAACCGGCTGAAGGCGATGGCGGGCGGCGGTTATCGCCTGCGGAATCTCGTCGAAGGGCGGATCGAATTCAGGCGCGAGGCCGTAAAGCGCGAGGCCGGGGCGGAGCATGGGCTTCATGCCGAAGCGGCTGGCCAGGTTGGCGATCTGGCCGGTGCGGCCGGCGAGCAGGGCGGCGGATTGGCCGACGCTGAGCCATTCTGGCTGGAGGGCGGCGGCTTTGATTTGTTCGAGCGCCTTGTCGAGTTGGGCGAACTGCTGGTCGGTCGCGGCTCCGTCGGCTTCGTCGGCGGCGAAGAGGTGGGTCATGACGCCCTGAAGCTTGAGCGCCGATTGGGCGTGGAAACGAGTCAGGATGGCCGCGAGGCCGTCGAGGCTGACGCCCTGGCGGCTCATGCCGGTGTCGATTTCGAGGTGAACGGGGACGGAGCCGGGAAGCGCACCGACGGCATGGGCGGCTGATTCAAGCTCATCGAGGTGCCACGAATCCCAGACGACGGAGGTCAGGGAGTGGCGGATGACTTCCGCACCCTGGCCGGGAAAGATGCCGCCCATCACGAGCAGGCGGGCTTCGGGGTAGAGAGTGAGGGCGGCTATGCCCTCCTCGACGGACGTGACGCCCAGCCACTTGGCGCCTGCGCGCGCCACCGCCGGTGCGCAGAGGGCGAGCGAGTGGCCGTAGGCGTCGGCTTTGACCACGGCCAGCAGCTCGGCGTGGGGTGCGGCGAGGGTCTGGAGAAATCGGTAGTTGTCTTCGAGAGAGCGGGTGCGGATTTCAACCCAGCATGGGCGCGTTGGCATTGGTGTGTCCAATCACCAGTTTACCTCCCGGTGGGTTCAAGACATTAGGCGCAGGAGCGCGTAGGCGACGACCGTGTCGCCTTGTGCGCCGATTTCGTCCGCACTGACTTCGTTGACGATTTTTTCTTCCAGCTCGTGCGGGACGGGCATCTCGCAGGCGGCGACCTCGGCCTGGGTTGCGCCATCGAAGCAAAGTTCGCAGTGGCCGAGGGCCGGGGCGTCGTTTTCCATGCGTACGGGCGGGCCGAAGACGCGGCAGGTCATGGGGCGAAAGGCGTAGACGTCGCAGCGGCCGGTGGCGGGGTCGAGGGCGGGACAGGGAGCGTCGTTGGCGAAGTCTTCAAATCGCTGCTGCTCGGTTTCGGTTTGGCCGAGAAGGCCGGTTTCGGGGTTGCCAGGAAAATCGGCGCTGTATTCGGCGATCCAGGCGTGGGCGCGGCGGTTGATTTCGGCTGCGAGCGCGGGGTCGGTGACGCGCAGCGTCTTCAAGCCTTCCTGGAGACGCAGGGTGTCGAGCGCGTTGATGGCAAAGGCGCCGTGACAGCATTGCGTGCAGCCGAGGCGGCAGACGAGCCACGGGCCGGCGCGACGGGCTGCGTCGGCGAGGGCGGCGTCAACGATCTGGACGAGTTGGGAATCCTGCGCGGGCAAACCCATGACGGCAAGGATACCGGATGGGGCTAGTCACGATTTGGCAAGCGGGGAGGATTGCTATGGACGCGATTTCGCGCTACTCTTCCCGCGGAGGTTTGTATGTCCAGTCCAGAGAAACATGGCCATTCCACGATCATTACCGGGCATCGCTATAAGGACGCCCCCGCGGCGATTGAATGGCTGTGCAAGGTGTTTGGTTTTGAACGCCACGCTGTGTACGAAGGCCCGGACGGAACCATCGGTCACGCGGAGCTGACGCTGGGCGGCGGCATGATCATGCTCGGCTCGGGCAAGGACGATGAGTNNTGGGTTAAGCCGGAGTAGCGGCGTGCGAGCGGAGGACGTCGGAATCAGGATAGGTCTACGATAACTTCCATGGCATCGTATCGCGTCGCACTTCGCCGCTCCGATGAGGGTTACAGCGTCTCGTGTCCAGGGCTGCCCGGTTGTTGGTCGCAGGGCGCAACCGAGGAAGAGGCGCTGGCCAATATCCGCATTGCGATTCGTGAATATTTACGAGCTGCAGGATCGAACGAGAACTAGCTTTTCGGAANNTATTTCTTCTTGCCGGAGCCGACGCCGTGCTCGCCGGTGCAGGTGCCGCCCATGGCCTGGGCACGCTGGACGAGGCGGGACGCAAATGCCTCCGCTTCGTCGGCCTGGTCGGGGCCGAGCAGGCATTGCACATGGAAGTTGCCGTCGCCGACGTGGCCGACCATTACGCCGGGAAAGCTGAGCGTGTCGAGATCGGCGCGGGTGGCGACGATGCATTCGGCGAGGCGCGAGATGGGCACGCAGACATCGGTGATCAGGACGTCCGAGCCCGGCCTGAGTGCGCGGGTGGCGTAGTAGGTGTCGTGGCGGGCCTTCCAGAGGCGCTCACGGCCGGCGGGGGTGGTTTGCCAGTCGAAGCCGAGGCCGCCATGCTCGGCGGCGAGGCCTTCGGCGAGGCGCGCGGTCTCTTCCACGCTGGACTGGCTGAGGCCGTGGAACTCAAAGAGAAGAGTCGGCTTGAGAGCCAGGTCGAGATGCGAGTAACGGTTGATGGCGTCGACCTGGGGCGCGTCCATGAACTCGATGCGGGCGACGCCGAGGCCGAGTTGAATGGCTTCAATGACTGTCTGTACGGCGCCGTCGATGGTGGCAAAGGTGCAGAGGACGACGCCGATTGCTTCAGGCAGCGGGTGCAGGCGCAGGGTGACTTCAGTGATGACGCCGAGGGTGCCCTCGGCGCCGACGAAGAGGCGCGTCAGGTCGTAGCCGGCGCTGGATTTGCGGGCACGCGTACCGGTGTGGAGGATGCGGCCGTCGGCGAGAACGACGGTGAGGGCCAGAACGTTTTCGCGCATGGTGCCATAACGGACAGCCGTTGTGCCGGAGGCGCGGGTAGAGGCCATGCCGCCGATGGTGGCGTCGGCGCCGGGATCGATGAAGAAGGTGAGGCCGGTGTTTTCAAGCGCCTTTTGCAGGGCGAGGCGACCGATGCCGGCTTCGACGGTGGCGTCCAGGTCGTTCGCGCTGACGCGGAGGACGCGGTTCATTTGCCGCATGTCGATGGAGATGCCGCCGCGAAGGGCGTGCACGTGGCCCTCGAGCGAGGTGCCCGCGCCGAATGGGACGACGGGAAGCTGATGGCGCGCGCTCACTTTCAGGATGGCGCTGACTTCCTGAGTGGTTTGCGGAAAACAGACCAGGTCAGGCAGCGCGGGCGGGTGGGTGCTTTCGCCGTGGCTGTGATGCTCGCGGACGGACTCGGCGGCGGTGGCGCGGTCGCCGAGAAAGACGCGCAGATCGGCCAGCGCTGACGCGATTGCGGATTTGGGTGCGGTTTCGATTGCCATGGAGTGCCTGTGATGGAAATGATAAACGGACAGCGCGTTCCTGATCCGGCCAGAAAAAAGTGTTAGCGTTCCCACCCTTCCGACCGAAAATCATTTCTGGGGAAGGGTGGGAAGCCACAAAGCTCGACCATCCNNACACTCAATGCGAGCCGACATTAGCGTGCTGCTGCGTGACTGGCCAGGTACTCTTCGCTCACCTGAACATACCCATCGCGCGCCACGCGCTTGCCGCGCTCGCGATACAGCGCCTCGTCCTCCGGCTGCGCAGTCCCCAGGCCATCCACGTAGCGGTTGTACATGCAAAACGCGGCTGCGATCAGCACCGTGTCGTGAATCTCGATGTCCGTTGCGCCCAGCACGCGCGCGGCGTCCACGTCCTCCGCCGTCACCAGCTTCCCGTCCTGCTGCACCTTGCCTGCGATCGCCAGCAGCGCCTTCAGCTTGGGGCTGATGGCGGCCTGCATGAAGTCGGTCTTGACCTGCTTCACCAGCGCCTCATCGCCGCCCAGGTGCGCCGCGGCGATCATGCCGTGAATGCTAGCGCAGTAGTGCGTGCAGTTGCGGCTCGAAACATACGTGGCAATCAGTTCGCGCTCGCCGAGCGAGAGCGTGCTGGGGCCGGTCAGCAGCACTTCAACCAGCGCATTCAGTGGCCGCGCCGTCTCTGGCCGAAAGGCCATGGCGCCGCGAATTCCGGGCAGGTCGGGGGGAAGAGCGATGTGGGCCATGTTGAGAATCCTCCATTCAAAGTTGCGTTCAGAATATTGCTGTCTCCGGGGCAAGAACTGCCGGCACGGACTTTCCGCGCACCACAAGCCAGCGAACCGGCAATCCAGCCAGCACCACCGCCGCGCCCAGCAGCGACGGCCACAGGCTATGCATCAGCAGCATGGCCGCCAGCACACCGCTGCCCAGGAGAAACACGATTGGCGCCACCGGATACCACCAGCGCCGCACCGGCTCAGTAAAGCGAAACAGCGTAGCCACGGTCAACGCCAGAAATACGACCGCGGAAAAAATAATGAAAGCCAGAATACGATCGAACGCGCCCAGACCAAGCACGGCCAGCGCCATCCCGGTCTGCAGCAATACCGCATTCGCCGGCGAGCCAAGCCGCGGATGCAGCCGAGCGAAAACACTGAGCGGACCGCCCCGCCGATCGCTCCCGGCCTCTTCACGAGCCAATGCGTACGTCACACGTGGCACCGCCATGCTGAGCACCATCAACCCGCCCAGTACGCTCAACACCACGCAGGCCGACATCACCCGGCCACCAGCGGCGCCAAACAGCGCCTGGCCAAACTGCGCCACAAACGCCGTGTTGCTCTGGATCTGCTCCAACGGAACAACAGCCACAAACGCAAAGCTCACCAGGAGATAAATTGCCGTTACCACCAATACTCCGCCGGTGAATGCAATTGGCAAGGTCCTGCGCGGGTTTTTCACCTCGCCTGCGATCTTGCCCGCCTCCCACCATCCGCCGAAGCAGAAGAACGCGCTGATCGCCGCGCCTGCAATCGCGCCCGCCAG
>PMWR01000198.1 GCA_003166055.1 Acidobacteriaceae bacterium | reverse complement strand
CTCGTTCACGATTAAGGAAGTTCGCGACAAGAACGAGTACATCTCGAAGATGGGCCGGCCGGATGTGGCGCGGATCAAGCGCGACGCGGAGATGGCGACTGCCGATGCGGAGCGCGACACGGCCATCAAGCGGGCAACGGCGCTGCGCGAGTCGGCTGTAGCCAAGGCGCAGGCCGACCAGGAGCGCGTAATTGCCGAGACCGCCTCGCAGACGCGGCAGGCGGAGGCGCAGCGGGATCTGGAGATCAAGAAGGCGGAGTATGCAGAGCAGAGCCGCCGCCAGCAGGCTTCGGCGGACAAGGCGTATGAGCTGCAGACCAACATCATGCTGCAGCAGGTAACCGCGGAGCAGGTGAAGGTGCAGCAGGTGGAGAAAGAGGGCCAGATCAAGGTGCAGGAAGCGGAGATTCTGCGTCATGAAAAGGAACTCATCGCCACCATTCTGAAGGGCTCTGAGATCGAGCGCCAGCGGATTGAGAACATGGCTTCGGCGGAAAAGAATCGTCTGACCACTGAAGCAGAAGGACGGGCTGCCGCGATTCGTTCGCAGGGCGAAGCCGAAGCCAACATCATCTTCCAGAAGGGCGAGGCGGAAGCGAAGGCAATGAGTGTGAAGGCCGAGGCTTACCAGGAGTGGAACCAGGCCGCGGTTGTGGACAAGCTGTTGACCAACATGGCGGATGTGGTTCGCGCCATGGCCGAGCCGCTGAGCAAGGTGGATCACATCACGATCGTGTCCACGGGCAATGACGATGCTGCGGGTGCGCACAAGATTACCGGGGACATGACGCGGATTGCGGCGCAGGTTCCGGCACTGTTTGAGGCGCTGAGCGGAATGGACATCAAACAGTTGATGTCGAATGTGAAGGCGATCAAGACAAAACCGGAAGCTGAAGAGAAGAAATAGCTGTCAGCTTTCAGCCTTCGGCTCTCAGCTTGTTCAGTGGGAGCTGGAGGCTGGATGGCTCAAGAACGAGTGACAAAGCTGCCGGTAGCGGCAGAGAAGGCTAATAGCAAAGAGAAGGAGAATCCCATGGCACTGCTTGACAGAGTAAGCACCTTGCTGCGCGCGAATCTGAACGACCTGATCGAGAAGGCCGAGGATCCCGAGCGGTTGTTGAAACAAATCGTCCTGGACATGGAAAACCAGATGCTCCAGGTGAAGACGCAGGTGGCGATCGCGATTGCCGACCAGCATCTGCTTGAAAAGAAGCGCAGTGAGCACGCGGAGCAGGCGGCTGAATGGCGTCGCAAGGCGGAGCTGGCGGTGCAGAAGGGTCACGACGACCTGGCGCGCGCGGCGCTGGAGCGGGCGCTGAGCCACGATCAGCTGGTCCAGGGCTTTACCACGCAGGCTGAGGATCAGAAGCATGAGGCCGATAATCTGCGGCAGGCGCTGCACAAGCTGGACCAGAAGCTGAACGAGACGCGCGCCCACTGCGAGATGCTGACTGCCGAGCATCGCCGTGCCAAGGTGATTGGCCGGGCGACGCAGGCTCGCCAGGCGGTCGGCACCGACCAGGAGAATGCGCTGGGCCGACTGAAGAGCCGTGTCCGGATCAAGGCTGCGGAGAATGCAGCGGCGTGCGAGGTGCTGGTTCCAGAGAGCCTGGAGGAGAAGTTCCAGACGCTGGAGAGCGAAGACAAAATTGAGGTGCTTTTGAAGGAGATCAAGAGCCGCCAGGCGGCACAAGCGTAAATCCTTTCATTGCGGGAGGATGAAATCTGGGGCAGTGGTCGAAGATTCTGGGTCCAGGCACGCGGAACTGCGTCTAACAGCAGGGCGATGTGCCCGCATGTTGAATCGCTGCCTCAGGAGCGCGGCCGGGGTCGAGGCTGCTCGCCGGGGTGGATTACCCTATAGATAGTGCCCGAGGCCAAATCAGCCGGCTAATTTGAGACGGCTGGCTGGGCACCTGATCCACGACTGGTGAATAGATGCTCGTTCGCTCTTGTTTGATTTCTGCGTCACTTGCGGCTGGAATAGCCGTGTTGGCGTCGCCCACCCCAATGTTCGGCCAGGAACCGGGTTCCGGTCCTGAGATCGTCGCAGCCCAGCAGCTTCCGGATGCGCCGCAGCCGCAATTGGCGATGGCGGCAGGGCAATCGCCCGGAGAGGACCAGAGCACGCAGCAGGCTCCGGCCACTTCTCCAGCACCGCAGTCGAGTTCCAGTTCGCAGACGGGTGCTGCCCAATCCGACGCACAAAAGAGCCAGCACGAGAAGGCCGAAGAGCAGTTGAAGGAACAGGAAAAGCAGCGCGTGATGGGGGTGATGGCGACCTTCAACACAACCAGTAATAGGAACGCGGCTCCTCTTTCTTCGGGGCAGAAGTTCAAGCTTTTCTTCAAGAGCTCCACCGATCCGTGGCCATTTCTGTTGGCGGGCGTAGTTTCCGGCATTGGCCAGGCCGATGACAGCTACTCCGAATGGGGGCAGGGCGCACAGGGGTACGCAAAGCGATACGGCGCCGCATATTCCGATGCTTTTATCGGTAATTTCTTTGGAAATGCGGTGTTGCCCAGCATCTGGCATGAAGATCCGCGCTACTTCCAGAAGGGCACGGGTAGCGCAACGAACCGCTTTCTGTGGGCGGCGGCGAGCACCGTCTGGTGCCGGCGCGATAACGGGAAATGGGGTCCGAACTATGCGAATGTCGTGGGCAACCTGATGGGCGCTGCCGTCGCCCGCGCCTATTATCCTGCTTCAGAACGCACAGTCAGCGACACCATCAATGATGGATTGACTGTGTCCGTCGAAGGCATTGTGGGCGCGGAAGTGATCGAGTTCTGGCCTGACCTGGTGCGCCACCACAAGAAGAAACAGGCCGACAAGCTGGCCCGTGAAGCCGCGCAGAGGGATGCGCAAAGCGGCACGCAGCCTACTCCGGTTACTGAGCCTGCCAAGCCGCGGAATTAAAGCCTGCCGGAGATCAGCGCTGGCGCTTCTTTTCCATGGCCGTCTTTTTCCCGGAACGCTTGCCGGCGGGTAGCTTGAGCAGGCGCAGCGCGGTCAGATTCTTCTCGATCAGCTCATAGCGCTGCTCCACGCAGTCGCGGCTGCGGAGCGGATCGGCGGGCGTGTTCAGCACATAGTCGAGCAGCTTGCTCACGGTGCTGGTTGCAACATGCAGGCGTGTGTCGGATGACGCGTAGTAGATGAAGACATCGCCGTTGGCGCGCTCGATCCAGCCGTTGCTGAAAACCACGTTGGAAACATCGCCGACACGTTCTTCGCCTTCCGGCGCGATGAAGTATCCAGCCGGCTTGTGCGTGATGACCCAGGGGCGCTCGAGGTCGGCGAGGAAGAGATAGAGGACGTAGCGCAAGCCGGCCGCGGTGTTGCGCACGCCGTGCGCCAGGTGCAGCCAACCCTTAGGTGTCTGGATGGGCGCGGGGCCCAGGCCGTTCTTGACTTCCTGAATGGTGTGATACTCTCGGTTGTCCATGATCGATTCCTTCTCGATCACGGCGTTCTCGATGCTCGCTGACAGCCCCCAGCCGATGCCGCCGCCTTTGCCGGCCTGGATGAAATCGTCCTGCGGGCGCGTATAGAACGCATACTTTCCATCGACAAACTCAGGGTGCAACACTACATTGCGCTGCTGCGGCGACTTCGATTTCAGGTCGGCCAGACGCTCCCATGTCTTGAGGTCTTTGGTACGGACGATGCCGCATTGCGCGACGGCAGAGGATGTGTCCCACGGCGGTGTTTTCGGGTCTTTGCGCTCCGTGCAAAACAGGCCGTAGATCCAGCCGTCCGCGTGCTTCACCAGCCGCATATCGTAGACATTGGTGTCCGGGTCGGCGGCTTCGGGCAGCAAGATGGGGTAATCCCAGAAACGAAAATTGTCGATGCCATTCGGGCTCTCGGCCACTGCGAAAAACGACTTGCGGTCAGCGCCTTCGACACGCGCAACGACCAGGAATTTGCCGTCATGCGCGATTGCCCCGGCGTTGAAGGTGGCATTGACGCCGATGCGCTCCAGCAGCAGCGGATTGGTCCTGCGGTTGAGGTCGTAGCGCCAGATAATGGGCGCGTGAGCAGCCGTCAAAACGGGAAACTCATAGCGTTCAAAGATGCTATTGCCGCCGGGCAGCTTGCGGTTGCGGCGCGTGAGGAGCTTTTCCTGTTGCTTGAATAACTGCTGGACAAGTTGTTTGAATGCTGTTTGATTCATCTGAGATCGCCTGCCCTTCTATTCCTGCCGTGCATCCTGGACCCCATGCGCATCGAGGCGCTCCATGGTTTCAAAGCAGGCGCGGCTGTTGTGATAGGGGCACTTCCAGGGACCCACTTTATCCCGCTCAGCGGCGGGCACACCATCTTTTGAGACCAGCCAGAACCATTCGCCATGCTCGCGGTCAATGATGTGTTCCTCAATGAACGCCCAGCTACGTTCGGCCGCATCGCGGAAGTATTGCCGGCCCGAAAGCTCGTGGGCATTGAGGAATCCGACGACAGCCTCCGCCTGCGGCCACCAATGCTTATCGCTATCGATAATCCCTGTGGGGCCGGCTTCATAGAGCAGGCCTCCATCCGTATCGAGCCCCTGGTCATAGACGGCTTGCGCCATGGATAGGCCGACTGCGCGCACACTCTCGAGGAGCGCAGTGTCGCCAAGAATCTCCGCTGCTTCGCAAAGCAGCCAGCTTCCCTCGATGTCGTGGCCAAACGATACCTTGTCTGACTGGGTACGCCACTCCTCGTCAAAGAAGAGCAGGAAGTGGTGAGTCTTTGGATCGACGATGTGGTTAAGGAAGACCTCGATCAACTCGCGCAGGCGGAGGCGCACAGTTGAGTGCTCGTGATTGCGCAGCAGCGCCGCATAGGCCTCCAGNNAGGCGCTGATCGACGGCCAGGGTCCAATCGCGCTCGTAGGTCTCGAAGTAGCCGCCATTGGCCGGATCGTGTCCCGAAGCTTCAATCACTTCCACCAGGCGCAAGGCCCTGGCCAGTATCTCCGCGTCGCCGGTGGCGTGGTANNCCCTGGTAGTCGACCATCCAGTAGACGCCACCAAACTCGTTGTCCCAGAAGAAGCGGACCAGGTATTCATAGGCGCGGCGAGCCGCGTTCAGATAGACCGGATCGCCATAGGCACTGAAGGCTTTGGAGAAGGTCCAGAGGATGCGCGCGTTGAGGATGATTCCCTTGGCTGCGTGGGGGTTGATGGTGAGATCGTTGGCAATCTGACCGCGAAACCCGCCGTACTCCTCGTCAATCGCGTACTTGAGCCAAAAGGGGAGGATGTCTGAGAGTAACTCCGCCTCAACTCGTTGCCGTAGCTCGCTCACCTAAGGGCCTCTCCTTCTAAGAACATCGTAACCAGCCGAAGAAAATCATCCTTCAGATTGGCCAGTGGGACCCTCTTTGCTCAGAATCGCCTCAACCTTCGCCAATTCATCGGCGGAGAAGGCGAGATTGGCGAGCGCGGCAACATTCTGCTCAATCTGCTCCACGCGGCTGGCTCCGATGAGCGCCGAAGTCATGCGGCCGTCGCGGAGGACCCAGGCCAGAGCCATCTGCGCGAGCGACTGGCCGCGCTCCACAGCGAGCACATTCAATGCGCGCACCTTGGCAAGATGGCCCTCGTCGATGTCGTTCTTCTTGAGGAAGGTATCCGGCTTGGAAGCGCGTGAGCCTTCGGGAATGCCATGGAGATATCGATCGGTCAGAAGTCCCTGCGCCAGCGGACAAAAGGCGATGCCGCCAATGCCTTCATCGCCGAGAACGTCGAGCAAACCGTTTTCAATCCAGCGGTCGAACATCGAGTACTTCGGCTGATGAATCAGGCAGGGCGTGCCGAGCGAGCGCAAAATCTTCGCGGCCGCGGCCGTCTGTTTTGCGTCGTAGCTGGAGATGCCGGCGTAAAGCGCTTTGCCGGAGCGCACGGCGTGATCGAGGGCGCCCATGGTTTCTTCGATGGGCGTGGCAGGGTCCGGCCTATGGGAGTAGAAGATGTCCACGTAGTCGAGACCCATGCGCTTGAGGCTCTGGTCGAGACTGGCGATTAAATACTTGCGCGATCCCCAATCGCCATAGGGGCCGGGCCACATGCCCCAGCCGGCTTTGCTGCTGATGATCAATTGATCGCGATAGGGCTTGAGGTCAAGGCGCAGGATTTCGCCGAAGTTGGATTCCGCGCTTCCCGGCGGCGGCCCGTAGTTATTGGCCAGGTCGAAGTGGGTGATGCCGAGGTCGAAGGCGCGGCGCACCATGGCGCGGCCATTCTCAAAAACGTCCACACCGCCGAAGTTGTGCCACAGACCGAGTGAGATGGCGGGCAGCCGCACGCCGCTCCTCCCGCAGCGGCGGTATTGCATGGCGTCGTAGCGTTGCTCCTGCGCGGTATACATGACTTTCGCCTGTTCTAGCTCAGAATTCCATGAACCGAAACTTCTTTTCGCCCATCGGTGGGTGCGGGCACCACGTTGCCTTCGATCGGCGCGCCATCGACGGTGAGCGCAATTTGATTACCTTCGCCCTTGCGCTCGACGGAGATCTTGTAGACTACGCCGCGAAAGGTGCGGGTCGCCGTGAATCCCGGCCAGCTTTTGGGAATAACGGGGGCAATCTGGAGTCCGTCGAGCGAAGTGCGCACGCCCAGTATCCATTGGACGATGGCGTAATAATTCCACGCCGCAGTGCCCGTGAGCCAGGAGTTTTTGGCTTCGCCGAAGGTGGGCGCATCCTTGCCGGCGATCATCTGCGCGTAGACGTAGGGCTCGCAGCGATGCAGATCGCCGATCTCTTCGCGTGCCGAGGGGTTGATGCGCGTGTAGTAGTCATGGGCCTGGTCGCCGTGGCCGAGTCGGGTCTCGCCGATCATGACCCACGGATTCACGTGGCAGAAGATGCCCGCATTCTCCTTGTACCCAGGCGGGTAGGACGAGATTTCGCCGAGATTGAGGTAGTAGCGGGAGTACGCCGGCTGCTGAACCACGATGCCATGCTTCGTCGCCAAATGCTTGCGTGTTGAGTCCATTGCCAGGGCGGCTTTGCCGTCGTCGAGGCCGATGCCGGCAAGCACGCAAAACCCGTTTGACTCGATGAAGATCTTGCCTTCTTCGCACTCCTTTGAACCGATCTTGTCGCCGAAATCGTCATAGGCGCGGAGAAACCACTCGCCGTCCCAGCCATGTTCATAGATGACTGCCTCCATCTTCACGCCCTCGGCAAGGTACGACGCAGCTTCTCCCGAAAGCCCACGGTGGGTTGCGATGGCGGCCAGTTCGCGGCCGGCGTAGACGAAGAGGCCGGCGATGAAGACCGACTCGGCCACTTTGCCGTCCTTGTTGGTGGTGGTCTGGAAGGACTGGCCGGGCGTATCGGAGAAGCAATTCAGATTGAGGCAGTCGTTCCAGTCGGCGCGGCCGATCAGCGGCAATCCGTGCGGGCCGAGGCGCTCCAATGTATACGCGAAGCTGCGCTGAAGGTGGTTATAGAGCGGCGCTTCCGAACCGGGCTCATTGTCGTACGGGACGGGCTCGTCGAGGATGCTCCAGTCGCCGGTCTCCTTCAAATAAGCCGAGACGCCGACGATGAGCCAATGCGGATCGTCGTTGAAGCCGCCGCCAATATCGTTGTTGCCGCGCTTGGTGAGCGGCTGGTACTGGTGGTAGGCGCCGCCGGTAGGCAATTGCGTAGCGGCCAGGTCGAGGATGCGCTCGCGGGCGCGAGCCGGCGCCATGTGCACAAATCCCAGCAGATCCTGATTTGAGTCGCGAAAGCCCAGGCCGCGGCCAATGCCGGACTCGTAGAAGGAAGCCGATCGCGACATATTAAACGTCGCCATGCACTGATATGCGTTCCAGATGTTGACCATCCGATTGGTGTGGATGTCGGGCGTGTCCACCTGGAAAATATTGAGCAGGCTGTCCCAATATTGGCGCAAGCGCTCGAAGGCGGCGTCGGCTTCCTTGCTGTCCAGATACCGTGCGATGACTGGTTTGACCAATTTCTTGTTGATCGTCTGCGATCCTGCCGGATCGAATTTCTGGTCGGTTGGATTCTCATGGTAGCCGAGCACGAATACGATCTGGCGGGTTTCTCCGGGCTCCAGTTCCAGCTTCACTTGATGCGCTCCGATGGGCGACCAGCCGTACGCGATGGAGTTGGTCAGCTGACCGGTTTCCACGCTTGCGGGCTTGTCCCATCCTCGATTGCGGCCCAGAAACGCCTCGCGCTGGGTGTCGAAGCCGGCGCCGGGCTGCGAACTGGCAAAATAAGCGAAGTGATTGCGCCGCTCCCGGTACTCGGTTTTGTGGTAGATTACGCCGTCTTCGACTTCGACTTGTCCGGTATTGAAGTTACGCTGGAAGTTGGTGGCGTCGTCCTGCGCATCCCAGAGGCAGAATTCGATGCTGGCAAAGCCGGAAAGGGTGGCTTTGGTGGTGCGGCGATTGGTAACGGTAAGTTGCCAGATTTCAAGGTTTTCATCGAGCGGCACAAAGTAGCGGGTGTGGGCCTCGATTCCGCTATAACTCGATCCGATCACCGTGTAGCCCATCCCGTGGCGGCAGGTGTAGTCCTCGAGGTCATGGCGCGTCGGCTGCCACGAGGGTGACCAGAACTCCTTCGATTGGTCATCGCGCAGGTAGATATACCGCCCGCCGAGATCGAGCGGTACATTGTTGTACCGGTAACGCGTCAGGCGCCGCAGCCGGGCATCGCGATAGAACGAGTAGCCCCCCGCCGTGTTGGAAATGATTCCGAAATATGCCTGACAACCCAGGTAATTGATCCACGGCAGTGGCGTATCTGGTTGCGTTATCACATACTCACGATTGCAATCGTCGAAATGGCCGAATTTCATGATGAATGATTCCTCGAATAAGGACCGCCGCCAGTATAGTTCCCAGCTTGAAAACTAATCAATCGATTTTCCAGAACTATTCCATGCGCATTGAAAAGTTTTGAATGGATTTGCGCGAGATGCCGCCGGTGTGCCACAGTATCTGCGCGAGCAAAACGCGACAATCTGCCGTTCCCAAAAAGGTCGTTCCCATTTTTCAGGCGATTGTGAGGGACATTGGCGCGTCTTGCATACACCTTGGGCGCTTGCACGAGGCGAAAGTTCAGCTATGCCAGGATTCATGTTTGTAGCCTTCATGCGTGCTCGTTGCGGTCGAATGTTGCCGATAGCCGTTCTGCTTGGCGGCCTTCTCGTTCTCCCGGCTTCATTGGCCACTGGAGCTGAGTCTCCAGCCCTGGTCATCAAGGTGGATCAGGTTGGCTATCCGCTCGACGGACCCAAAGTGGCATTTGTTGCCTCTCCAAGCCAAACCCACGCAGAAACGTTTCAGATCAGGCGTTCCAGCGATCGGGTATCCAGCTTTCAAGGCAGACTGGCGGGCCCGGAGTTCGATCCAGACTCCGGCGACTACGTTCAGGCTGCGGAATTCACAGGGTTGAGGGACGCTGGAACCTACTACGTCGATGTTCCAGGCGTGGGGCGCAGTTTCGACTTCTCAGTGGATCGGAATGTCTTCAATCACACTTACTATCTGGCAATGCGCGCCTTTTACGGCCAGCGCTGCGGGACGGCGGTGGATATGGGTCCCGAGTTCCCCGGCTATGCTCACCCCGCATGCCATTTGCACGGCGAGTTTCACAGTTCCTCGGGGGCTCAAGGCCCGCGAGACAATATTGGCGGCTGGCACGACGCAGGGGATTATGGCCGCTATGTGGTCAATTCCGGGATCGCTACGGGGACGTTGCTGTGGACCTGGGAGATCTATGGGGACAGGCTGAAGAACATTTCGCAGAAGATCCCCGAATCGGGTAACGGCACGCCGGACATTTTGAATGAGGCGCGCTGGAACCTGGAGTGGATGCTGAAGATGCAGGATAAGGATGGCGGTGTGTGGCACAAGCAGACCAGCACACACTTCTCGGCATTCATTGCGCCCGAAGCGGACAAGCTGCCAAGCGTCGTTATCGGTACTGGCACTGAGCCTTTTAAGAGCACCTGCGCGACTGCTGACCTGGCCGCCGTGGCAGCAATTGCCGCGCGCGTTTATAAGCCCTTTGACGCGAAGTTTGCCACGCAGGCGCTGGAGGCTGCACGACGCGCTTTTGCGTGGACGGAAAAATATCCAAATGTCACGTTCAAAAATCCGCCGGGCGTAACGACGGGAGAATATGGCGACGCGAACTGTTCCGACGAGAGGCTCTGGGCGGCAGCGGAACTGAGCCGCACCACGGGTGAAGCGAGCTACAACGATTTCTTTCTAAGCCATTACGCAGAGTTTCTTCCCAAGCTGGTTTCCCCGCCGGCGGAGAGTTGGAGTTCGCTGGGGGCAATGGCCCTGTGGACCTATGCGCTCTCTTCGCAAACAGGAAAGGATGCCAGCGCAGTGAAGGCCATCCGCGACCGCACCCTGGGATCGGCGCAAATTGTGGTTGCGCGCACCCGCGCAAATCCCTACCGCATCAGCATGCAGACCAGAGACTACATCTGGGGATCGAATGGGGTTGCCGCAGGCTATGGCTTTTATCTGCTGATTGCCAATACGTTCCGCCCCGATCCGGACTTCGTGAATGCTGCGGGGGACAATCTGCATTATTTGTTGGGGAGAAACACATTCTCGCTCTCCTGGGTGACACAAGTGGGCGAGAACCCATTCCAACATCCGCATCACCGGCCGAGTGCGTCGGTGACCAACAGAGCGCCATGGCCGGGGATGCTTTCCGGTGGGCCAAACGCGCGGCGCGGCGATGCAGTGCTGGCCGCGTTGCCGAAGGACGTGCCCCCAGCCCGGGTTTATGCCGATCAAACGAATTCGTACGCCAGCAATGAGATTGCCATCAATTGGCAGGCCGCGCTGGTATTCCTGCTGGCCGGGGAATTGCGTTAGAGAATCGAGGAATCCAAATGCATCTTCACGTCATTGACATCGTGATTATCGTGGCTTACCTGCTGAGTACGGTGTTGATCGGGTACTGGGTTTCGCATCGCGCTTCGCAGAGCATGCAGAATTACTTTCTCGGCGGCAACACCATGCCCTGGTACATGCTGGGCATCTCCAATGCGTCGGGCATGTTCGATATCAGCGGGACCATGCTGCTGGTCTCCTGGATGTTCGTGTACGGGTTGAAGAGTGTGTGGATCCCGTGGCTGTGGCCAACGTTCAACCAAATCTTCCTGATGGTGTATCTTTCCGCGTGGCTGCGCCGCTCCAAAGTCATGACCGGCGCCGAGTGGATCCAAACACGCTTTGGCACCGGCCCCGGCGCGCAGTTGTCGCACTTGATCGTGGTGATCTACGCCTTCCTCAGCATCATTGGATTCTTTACCTACGCTTTCAAGGGCATCGGCAAGTTTGCGCAGACGTTCCTGCCATGGAATCTGTCGGCCAATGAGTATGCGCTGATTTTGATCGGCATCACGGCCATCTACGTCATCAAGGGCGGCATGATCAGCGTGGTGATTACAGAAGTGGTCCAGTTTTTCATTTTGTCGATCGCCTCGTTTGCCGTGGGCATCATCGCCATGAGAAAAGTAGCGCCGGAGATGCTGCACCGCGTGGTGCCCGCCGGCTGGGACAATATCTTCTTCGGCTGGCACTTGAATCTCAATTGGTCCACGTTGCTCCCGGCAGCCACCGAAAAGGTTGCGCAGGATGGCTATGGCCTTTTCGGCTTTTTCGTCGTGATGCTTTTGTTTAAGGGCATTCCGATTTCGGCGGCCGGACCCGCGCCCAATTACGATATGCAGCGCGTTCTTTCCGCCAAAGATCCGCGCGAAGCCTCGATGATGTCTGCCTGGGTGAACATCGTACTGACTCCTCCGCGTTACTTTCTCGTCATCGGACTCACAGTGCTGGCAGCCGCCTTCTATGGCCCTAACCTCCGCGCCATGGGAACCCACATGGACTTCGAACTGGTGTTGCCTTACGCGCTGGGCCGTTTTGTGCCGGTGGGCCTGCTGGGCTTTCTCATCGCCGGCCTGCTGGCGGCCTTCATGTCCAACTTTGCGGCCACCGTGAACGCAGCTCCGCCGTATTTCGTCAACGACATTTACAAGCGCTTCATCAATCCCAATGCATCGCCCAAGACCTACGTCCGCCTGAGCTATCTTGCTTCCTTTGCCGTGGTCGTGATCGGTGTGCTGATCGGCTGGAACGTCGACTCGGTTAACTCGGTCGTGGTGTGGATCGTGTCCGGACTGTGGGGCGGCTATACAGCATCGAACGTTCTCAAGTGGTACTGGTGGCGCTTCAATGGATACGGCTACTTCTGGGGCATGGTCACCGGCATAGCCGCAGCGGTGGTGATGCCGAAAATCGTTCCGATGGTGCCGTGGGTGCAACACCTGCTGGCAACGTATTCCATCAATATGGAAGTGGTGATCATCTTCCCGGTTGTCGTTGGGATTTCCCTGATTGGCTGCCTCCTTGGTACGTTTCTCACCAAGCCGGATTCGGACGCTGTTCTGATGGACTTCTACCGGCGCGTCCGGCCGTGGGGATTCTGGGGGCCGGTCCTCAAGATGGTGCTTGCTGAAGATGCCAGCTTTAAGCGCAACAAAGACTTCGCGCGCGACATGTTCAATATCGCGGTGGGCATCGTCTGGCAGATTGCCCTGGTTGCACTACCCCTCTACATCGTCATTCAGGAGTTCTACCGCGCCGCTCTCGCTCTTGCAATCATTCTCGGCACGTCTCTCATTCTAAAGTTTACCTGGTACGACCATCTCACCGAACGTGAGGTCGAAACCAACAAAGCGGCCGCCGGCGATAGGTAACTCACCCATCACTCGCGGGCTCCATGCTGGCAGGCGTAGTTTACACAGGCCGACAGTCTCCGGCCTGGGATCGCGAAATTGGCTTTGAAAGCTGCCGACGGGATGCAAGAAAGAACGAATACAATGGAAGGCCGCACCGAAGTCCCGATTTCATCTGACATGCCGTCCAGCCAGGAGATTGGTATTTCGATTGTGCGCATCTGCTGGCATGGCTGGCACGATTGCTATCTTCTGTCCAACGGCAGCGTGGAAGCCATCGTGGTGCCAGCGATCGGGCGCGTGATGCAGTTGCGCCTGGCGGGCGATTCGGCGGGGACGCTTTGGGAGAATCGAACATTGGATGGGCGGCTGCACCAAGCAGGTCAGCACCAGTGGTGCAACTTTGGAGGCGACAAATGCTGGCCCGCTCCGCAATCCGCGTGGCCGCTCCACCTGGGCCGCGCATGGCCGCCGCCGATTGCGTTTGATTCATTGCCGGCCGAGGCAATTGTGAAACGGAACGCCGTAATTCTCCGTTCGCCGGTAGATTCGACCATTGGCATTCAGGTTGTCCGTCACGTGGAGCTGGACCCTCTGCGACCAATCATGCACATCCGGACCGAGTTTCAAAAGGTCCTTGGAAGTCCGGTAACAGTCTCCATATGGACCATTACCCAGATGCAGGAGCCGGAGCGTATTTGCGCGCTGTTGCCGGCAAAATCGAAGTTCGATCGCGGCTACACTCCATTGCTGAGCGCGGAACCGGCCGGCCTCAAGATTCAAGACCGATTGTTGTCTCTTATCCGCCATCCGCGCGCTTACGTCAAGATCGGAGCGGATGCTGGAAGCCTTGCATGGGTTGGGCGGAACTGCGTGGTCAGGATTGATGCGGAGGTTGAGCCGGGAGAGTATCCGGACGGCGGCTGTATCACCCAGATTTATACGAATCCCGACCCGCTTCATTATGTCGAATTGGAAACCCTGGGACCCTTGGCGACGATGTTGGTGGGCGACAGGATTGAGCGGACAACTGTGTATGCCGTGACGCCCCGCACTACGCCCGATCCCGAAGCTGAAGCGATGAAGATATTCTGACTTGAAACGCTGTACAAATCGGATGATAGATTGGAAACATCCCGATCTCCGATGCTGTAGCCGTGCGTCTCGCTTCCTCGAAAGATCGTCACAGATAGGAGAGATGAAGAGCTCAGTCCTGGTTGTTGCCTGTTGATGCGATTCTTCGCCAAGTGTCGCCGGAGCGCCTTGACTGATCGCAGGAGCAGGTGACTATTTTCTCAGCATGGAAAGAGCATCTTCGATTGTTGCGGAGGAGTAGCCGTGAGTGCGAACGATCCATCGCTTTCGAATCGCGACCTGGCCCCCACGACGCCGGCGCAGCGCACCTGGGGCACGTATAACTACATTGCCTTGTGGTTTTCGATGTCCATGGAGGTGACGACGTATCAGCTTGCCTCGTCGCTGATCGCCAAGGGCATGGATTGGAAGCAGGCAGTGTGCACGGTGCTGCTGGGGAATTTGATTGTGCTGGTTCCCATGCTGCTGAATGCGCATGCGGGCGCAAAGTACGGGATTCCGTTTCCGGTGTTCATTCGTGCGCCCTTTGGCGTGCGCGGCGCCAATCTGCCGGCGATTCTGCGCGCCGTTGTGGCTTGCGGCTGGTTCGGCATTCAGTCGTGGATCGGTGGAACCGCGATCCATTCCATGCTGGCAGTCATCTGGCCATCAGTTGCATCAGCCGACGGCGTGTTATGGGCCTGCTTCCTGGGATTCTGGCTGCTGAATATGGTCGTGGTATGGCGGGGCGTGGAATCCATCCGTCACTTGCAGGCGTTTGGCGCGCCGTTCATGTTTGTCATGGCCGCTGCGCTGCTGATCTGGGTGCGGATCAAGGCAGGCAGCTTCGGCTCAATGCTCTCGACGCCGAGCCAGTTTCATTCCACCGGCGCATTTCTTGCGGTATTCTTTCCGTCGCTCACGGCGATGGTTGGCTATTGGGCCACACTTGCCTTGAATATTCCGGACTTCACGCGTTATTCCAAGTCGCAAACATCGCAGGCCTGGGGCCAGGCGTTTGGCTTGCCTGTCGCCATGACGCTTTACACGTTTGTCGGCATCTCAGTCACATCGGCATCCGCAGTGCTTTTCGGTCATCCGATTTGGAATCCGATTCTGCTGATCGGCGCATTTCATCAGCCTGTGGTGGCCTTTGTCGCGTTGATCGCCATTCTCATTGCAACGCTCAACGTGAACATCGGGGCCAACGTGGTCTCACCGTCGAATGATTTTTCGAACCTCTATCCGCGGCTTATCAGTTTCAGAACCGGCGGGCTGATTACAGGCTTCCTCGGCATGGCGATGTGCCCTTGGAAGCTGCTGGCCACGCCGGATGCGTATATCTTCGGCTGGCTGGTGGGATACTCCGGATTGCTTGGTCCCGTGGCAGGCATCATGATCTGCGACTACTTCTTCATTCGCAAGACCGAGCTCGACGTCAACTCGCTCTATCACAGCGAAGGCGCATATTACTACACGAAGGGCATCAATCCGCGCGCTGTGGTGGCGCTGGTTCTGGGCGTGGGGATAGCTCTTATCGGACTTGGCGTGGAGTCACTGCACTTCCTGTACGATTACGCGTGGTTCGTGGGCTTCTTCATGGCGGGCGGCGTCTACGGAATCCTGATGAGGTTAACTCCGCCGGCTTCCAGCACTGCTCTCTCCCCCGCAGATTGAAAGCCGCGGCAGAACTCAGCGCACTTGCGGGAATCCTAGATCGACCTTGCTGGATGCGGGATCGGGCCAGCGGCTGGTGACGACCTTGGAGCGCGTGTAGAACTGCACGCCTTCGGGACCGTACATGTGCAGATCGCCGAAAAGCGACGACTTCCATCCGCCGAAGCTGTA
>PMWR01000157.1 GCA_003166055.1 Acidobacteriaceae bacterium | reverse complement strand
CGGATCGACCCAGGAATTGAATTGGCTCATCTCGACCTGGGCATTCTTTATAACGATGCGGGGCGTCGCGACGACGCCTTGCGGGAGTTCAAGATTGCCGAGAAGATAAGCCCGAACGACGGGAATGTGCATTGGCGCCTGGGACGGTTTTATAGGGAAACCGGAAAGAAGGAAGAGGCAAAGGCCGAATTCGATCAGACCCGCAGCCTGCTGAAGGCTGCCAACGTCCCGCTCGTGAGCAGGCTCCATGGTGAGCAGAAGGGAGCCAAGCCTGCGGCGGAAGTGACAGGCGCGCCGCCGATACAGTGATTGCAGGAACGAATGGACCGGGTGATTTCAGCGCTGAAATGGGTAAGCTGCATCTATGCCTGTTTCCCGCACCTCCGGGCTGCTTCGCTTTCCCGGATCTTCAACAGGGCCGAGTTGAACTTCACTGAAATCTGCGCACCTATTCGTAATCCGATCAGTCATGCAATGTGCGCTGGCCCGCCCCCACCTATTGCAAAAGAGAGAACCTCCGGCTTTGCCGGAGGACACTTACTCCCTGCTTCTCCACCGCCGCACCAGGTCTTCCGCCGCTTCACGCCATTCGGGGAATTCGAATTCGAAGCCGGCGTCGAGCAGACGGCCGGGAACGACACGGCGGCTCTTGAGCACCAGTTCGGATTCAGTGCGCAGAAAGAATGCGGCTAGCTCGATGAGCGGGGCCGGCGCGGGAAAGCCATTGGGCATGTCCCACGCATCGCGCAGCGCCTCCATGAATTCGCGATTGGGCAGGGGATTGGGCGCAGCGATGTTGACGACGCCATCCAACTCCTCGCGCTCGATGAGAAACTCGACAGCGCGCGCAAAATCGGCTTCGTGAATCCATGAGACGAATTGACGGCCGCTGCCTTGAGTTCCTCCAAGGCTGAAGCGAACAAGGTTCAAGAGGATCGCGAAGGCGTTGCCGGGCATGGGGCTGAAAGTGATGGCGCTGCGCATGGCTACCTTGCGTGTGCGCGGCGTCTGCGATTGAAAGAAAGCCGCCTCCCAGGCCTTTGCCACGCGGATGGAGAAGTTCCAAGTGCCGGGCGCGCGGCGCCGTCCGCTGATAAGTTCATTGCCGCCGAGTTCGCCATTCGATTCGCTCATGGGCCAATCGAGGCCGGGACGGTCCATGGTGTGACGGTAGATGGTTGCGGTGGACGCGTTGAGCCAGACGCGCGGCGGCGAGGCGAGTTGCGCGATGACACGGCCCAGCAGCCGTGTGGTGTTGATGCGCGAGTTGTAGATGGCGGCGCGATTTTTGGCGGTGTAGCGGCAGTTCACGCTTTGCCCGGCGAGATTGATGCAGACGTCGGCGCCTTCGAGGGTTTCGGTCCAGGGGCCGAGGTGCACGCCGTCCCAGTGAACGGTCTGCCATGGTGCGGCGTAGGGGCCGCGAGTGAGAACGGTGACGTTGTGGCCGCGATTTTGAAAGTGGCGCGCGAGCAGTTGGCCGACTTGTCCGCTGCCGCCGGGAATTACGATGCGCAGCGGGCGGACGGGCGCCTGGATTGATTCCATGTGTTCAGGTTACTAGGTTTCGGGGCTTTGCTGCCGCCACGCTACGGCTGCGGCGGGAAGGGATAGTTGTAGTAGTATCGGCGGCGGTGTTCGCGGATGGCGCGGACGACCAATGTGACCATAAGGCCAATCAGCATGAGCGGCGCAAGGAAGATCATGAACGGCATGGCGACGCGGTCGCCGCCAACAGTGACAGACTCGGGAGCGTGGACCACGCCGAACATGGAGACGAGATCCTTGCCCACGGATACGTTTTCGCCGAGGCTGATCAGGCTGAAGAAACTGACCAGATTTTCGCCGATCTGGGCGTTGTCGGCCGCGGAAACGCCCCCGAAGAAGTTGACCACGTCATGGTTTGCGCGTCCGCCGATGCGCACATTGCCGAAGAAGACAACGACGTCTCCCTGTGCCTCGCCATCGAGATCGATGTTGCAGAAGAAGCAGACGGCGTCATGGACGGTTGCGTTGGAGGCGACGTGGATGTTGGAGAAGAAGTGGACGGCGTCGCGGTCGGCGTGGGCCGGGGTTGCAGCAAAGGCGGCTCCGAGCAGGCTGAGGGAAAGCAATCGCAGAAGCTTCATGGGCGCACTCTCACACTTGACGTTACGCGGGGGCCGGGGAAAAGGTTCCAGGAAATGTTTTTGCGCCGCACGTAAAGAAGGTTGCGGCGAAATCGATTCAACGCTCGAAAAGAAGAAGCAGGTCCCCTTCGGCTGGGCTCAGGGCAGGCTTTCGCTGCGCTCAGGATGACAATCTGTTTCTTTGTACAAACGTTGCCAATTCGACGTTAGAACTCGAACCGCATGCCGAGTTGAATCCGGCGTGGCGGGGCTACCGAGGTTACCTGACCGAAGGACGTGGAAGTCTCTACCGGGTCAATGCCGGTGGGATTGGGGTGGTTCAGCAAATCGAATGCGGCTGCCGAGAAGCCCAGGCGCGGCGCTTCCTCATCCTTGTTGGGGGTGATGGCGAAGTCGTGACCCCAGCGCAGGTCCATGTCCACATAATTCGGATAGTTTTCCGAATTGCGGCCGACGCCGTCGGGGCGGGTGTTGAAGAGGCCGTCGCCGTATGCGTCGGTCCCGGTGACCTCGGTCCAGGGGGTGCCGCTGTTGGCAAAGATGCCGGCGGAGAGGTTTAAGACGCCCTCCGGATGGAACATGGCATACATGCCGAGGCGGTTGCGGCGGTCGAAGCCGGCGTTGGACCACTCGTCGTTGGGTGCGTACTGGTTTTGCGGAAACCAGCCGATGCCGCCGGTGTTGGATTCAAAATGCGACCAGGTATAGCGCCCGAAACCGGTGAAGTATTTGTTGAGCTTGCCGCGATATGAAATGTCGAGGCCATCGCCTTCCCAAAGGGCGGCCGGCTGCATCTGGCGGATGCGGCCATAAGCAGGATCGGGGCGCAGGGTGTAGCCGGACTGAGGGGTTGGCGCGTTCACGTCTACGGAGCGAAAACTGTCAATGCCGCGGGCGGAATAGACGCTGACCACACCGGTCGCCTTTTCGCCCAACTGACGTTCGACGGACACGCCGTACTGAATCTGGTAGGGAATCTTCGCGTTCGGTTCGAGCTCGGCGAGTGACGGCGGCTGGGCGGTGAGCGTGAGGCAGTTCGTGATAGGCACGCAGCCGGAAGAGGGAAGCTGGGACGGATTCAAGGACAGCACCAGGGCACGACGACGGGCTGTGCCATACCGTGTGAGATCGAGAAGCGGTCCTGAGCCGAAGCGGTCGTAGTAGATGCCGCCGCCTCCGCGAACGACGGTCTTGCTCGGCTCGCTCAGCACCCAGGCGAAGGAGAGGCGCGGGGAGAAGCCGAGGCGGCGGTTGGCGAGGAAGTTCTGCCAGTCGTAGCGCAGGCCTGGGGTGATCGAAAAGCGGTCCGTGACCTTGAACTGGTCCTGGATGAAGGCTCCCATCTCCTGCTGGTGATAGACAAAGTGGGTGTCGCCGGTGTTCTGAGTGAAGGCCGAGGGCAGGTTGGCCGCGTAGTTCTGGAGCGCGGTCTGAAGCACAGTGACGCCATCGGCGGCGACGGTAGGGCCAAAGGTGTAGCTGCCGAGCGCGTTGGTATTGTCGTCGTAGGCGCGGCGGTCGATGTGCGGCGTGCCGATGCCTGCCTTGACCAGGTTGCGGCCATGGGTCCAGGTGACCATATCGTAGAGGCGGAAGTTGTACTCGGTGCTGAACGAGTCATTCTGTGCCGAGCCGGAGACGAAATCGCCAGACACGTTGACGTAGGGAGCCTCAGTGACATTGCTGTTGCGGTTGAAGTCGTGCTCGCCGACGATGGAGACCTGGTTGAGCGTGGTGGCGGAGACGATCGACTCCATGTGGGCCACAAAGTCATCTTCATGGAACTGGTTGTTGTAGCCGGCAGCGGCCAGGGTTTGTCCGCCGACTCCCTGGTTCTGGGCCGTGTATTCCTGGTAGCTGTATTGCACGTAGCCGGAGTTCTTATCGCTGAACTGATGCGCGGCGCGGAGACTGAACTCGGTGTCGCGGCTGGGGGTGGGAACGTTTGTCTGGAATGCGCCGCTGGGGTCTGCCGCGGTGGGTGCGAGGATGGCGCTTACAACGGAGTCCTGGTCATAGATCACACGATTGACGGAGGCGAGGAAGCTGCTCTTTTTGGCGTGGGGAATGGGGCCGGTAATGTGGCCCTCGTAGGTCTGGCGTTCCTCAAAGGGCTTGATTGGCGCAAGGGCGTTTTGCGCGTTCATGGCCGAATTGCGGTAAAGGAAATTGAACTGGCCGTGATAGTGGTCGGCGGCGGACTTGGTAACGATCTCCATCTGGCCGCGGCCGGGGTAGTAGTATTGCGCCGAGTAGGGGTCCTGGTTGATGCGAATCTCCTGAACCGCCGATGCGGAGACGGTGGCGCGATTGGCTTCAACGCCGTCGACCATGAGACCGCTGCCGCCGGTTGCCGCTACACCCTGGTCGAGGAAGGCGCTCATGGCGGAGGCGTAGTCGTTGTCAAAGATGGGCAGGGCCTTCAGATCCTGCGAACTCATAACCGAGGAATCGCGGTTGCTATCGCCCGCGGTGAGGTCCTCATTGGAGTCGGCATTGACCTGGACGTTGGTTGCAAAGCGGGCGATGGGAAGAACGATGTGCAACCGGCTGGAAAGGCCAGTGGCGGCTGAGGAAGCAGCGGCAGAGGCTGCGCCGATGACGACCGGCGTGCGCACGGTCTCAAAACCCGGCTCGGAGACCACCAGCGTATAGCTGCCGGAGCGAGGCGCGACCACCTGAAAGCTGCCGTCGCCCTCTGAGTGATAGGTTCGGGCGACAACCCCGGTGGCGTCGACGAGGTCCACCTCGGCTCCGGGAACGATGGCGCCGGTGGGATCGGCCACCGTGCCATTAAGAGCCGGAGCGGCAGGTGGTGGTGGCGTGGTGGTGTTGAGGGCGAATGCGGCGCAAGGCGCCATAAGGCAGAAAGCCAGGGCAAAAAAGCGCATGAGTGGAATCTCCTAGGCGAAATCGAAGCAATGAGAAGTCGTGCAAGGAAAAAGGTCGAGCTTAGAACAATTGTACTGCGCGGCCGGATGAACCTGAGCGGCGAGAGGGATACGGAACGGAAATCCAAGGCTCAGAAAACTGCTCGTAAACTGGATGAACCCGTTGTGAAATAGACGCGGGGACCAGCACAATGGACTCGAAATGTGCCGAATTTAATACGGGTCGGGGAACGTGGCGCTCGCGGGATTGAGGACGGCAGTCCACTCCGCGGGCGAGTCGACCAGGACGTCGGGCGGGTTGGCGGCAAGGCTCAAGGGCGCCAGGCCGAAGGTGCAGCCGATGACCCAGGTTCCGGCGTTGCGCGCCGTGGCCACGTCCACTTCGCTGTCGCCGATGAGGACCGTCTCTTCGGGGAGGGCGCCGGCCTCTTCCATCAGGGCTCGCAGGCCCATCGGGTCCGGCTTCTTGAGGGGAAAGCTATTGCCGCCGTAGACGTGGAGAAAGAAGGGCGCCAGGTGGAGCGCCTCGCAGATGGCCTGCGCGGGGCGAACGGGCTTGTTGGTCAGCACGGACATGCTGCGCGNNTTTGTGTTCACGATAGTAGTCGAGAAACCAGGCGTATGCGCGGGCCAGGAAATCCTCGTCGACTTCGGTTGCATGGACGCCGAAGAGGGCGCGGCGGACCAGCATGACGGCGCCGTCGCCGATGTAGCCGGCGACCACCGGATCGGGCAGCGGCTCGCGTTCAAACTCCACCAGAGTGGCGTTGACACTGTTGCAGAGGTCTCGCGCCGAGTCGATCAGCGTGCCATCGAGGTCAAAGACGAGCAGCTTCAGGGACTCAGCGGGCAGAGGACGAAGTACGCGAACCATGTGTCTAGTTTAAACAAGTGAAACAGTGAAGAAGTGAACAAGTGAAGAAGTGAGCAAGTGAAATAGTGAGCGTAGCCCACAGGGAACGGATTTCAGATTGCAGATGACGGTGAACAGTGTGCGGCTTTCTGCTTTGGTTTTGGTTGCTCGGGTCTGGCGCGGAATGGGCAGGTGGGATGTGCGCCGGCTCACCGCATTCTGGGCTTGGCCGCGGAGGTGGCGTTGAATGCGCACGCCGCGCCGCTGAGAAAGGGCTAGCGGAGCATGCGTAGCGTACGCATAGATGCACAGTAAAAAGTGAGATGAAAGGTGAATATAAGGCCGTTTTATCCTCGTTTATGTGCGAAATCAGCGCAAAAAACAGCGGGTTTGATGCGTCTTTGCGCAACAGGCTGCGCGTGTAGATCTTTTGCGCGGCCGCTTTCCTTCAAGAGGATATACAATGAAGAATGTATATCCGGAGGTCCGCGATGAAGCTCGCTAAATGGGGAAACAGCTTGGCGATCCGAATTCCTGTTGAGGTGGTCGAACAGCTGGGAATAGGCCCAAATGAAGAGGTTGAGATCAAAGTTACGGGGGAAAACTCGTTTGAGGTGACGCGTGACCGTCGGAGGCAGGATGCCCTTGAGGCGATGCGCAAGCTGGCAGTGCCGCTTCCGGCCGGGTACAAATTCAATCGTGAAGAGATTTACGATCGCTTTGACCGCAGCGTGCTTGGACGATCATTGAAGGAATTCGCACCCGACTCGAGCCAGGAAATCCAGGACCAGAGGTGAGCAAGGACCAGTTTTTTGACACCAACATTCTGGTCTACGCCCACACGACTGGAGATCATCGATCCGACACGGCCAGAAGGTTGTTGCTTGACGGCGGCGTGGTTGGCGTTCAGGCGCTCAACGAATTCACTTCTGTGGCGCGCGCTAAGCTTGGGTTCTCGTGGTCCAGGGTTCACGAAGCGATTAGCAATATCCTGATCCTATGCCCGAATCCAAGACCCCTCACCGTCGATACACATCTGCGTGCCTCGGAAATCAGCGAGAGATATGGATTTTCGATTTGGGATGGGCTGATGGTGGCAGCGGCTCTTGATGCGAAGTGCTCGAAGCTCTTGACGGAAGATTTGCAGCACGGGCAGGTGGTGGAGGGGGTGCGAATTGAGAATCCGTTTCTTGGAGCCGGCGCGCCTTGAGTTTGAACGAGGGCGATGGTAATTGGCTCCCATTTGGTTTCAAACGCGAGACCTGGGGTACCTGCTCAGTAATTTGAGGTCGTGATTGAGGCTGTTGTCGAAACGCTGACTGCTTCACCATTCAAGAGATAGGGTTTGTATTCATATTTCCGTATTGCATCGAGGGCAGGCTGTTGTAGAAGTTTCGGTCCTGACAGGATTCTTGGACAGAGCACCTCTCCGCGTTTTCCCAGTTCAAACTGCACTACGACTGTGCCGGAAATCCGGGCTTCCATTGGTTGGTGATTCCAGATGGGGTCGACCTTGTGGATCAGTAGTTTCTCAGCAACGCCCGCAGAGATACTGATATACATGGCTTCTTGCTGAACCTTCCTGCAGAAGGAGTCGGAAGGACTTGGGGTGGCCTGAGCAAGCAACGCGGGAGATAGCAGCGTTCCAAAGAGCGAAACAGCAATAATTTCTCTCATGGGAAGCGAGTTTAAGCGATTTGGGAGGGTGATGGAAGAATTATCGCGTGCCGACTAGTTCTTCGCTCTTTGCATTCTGGCCGTAGTGGGTCTGAACGTAGTTGTCGAGGATCTGCTTGAACTCGGCCACTATGGTGTCGCCGTGGAGCGTCTTCAAGAGCTTGCCGTCTACGTAGACCGGGGCTTTGGGCTCTTCGAAGGTGCCGGGGAGGCTGATGCCCAGGTTGGCGTGCTTGGATTCGCCGGGGCCGTTGACTACGCA
>PMWR01000205.1 GCA_003166055.1 Acidobacteriaceae bacterium | reverse complement strand
CGCGGGTTGTACTTCATGGTGCATGACCCCAGCGGATACATACCCAGGTCGATGGCATAGTTCCAGGTCGAAAGCCGCGTGAAGTGGCGAATGATCTCAATCTCGCTCAGCTCGGGGAGCAAGCCGGCAGTCTTGCGATGCGAATCGCCCAGCAGCGCCGCGGGATCAACCGCGGGCACGTCGAGCGGCGGCAATTTATAAGCCTTCTTTCCCGGCGACGACTTCTCAAACACCAGAGATTCATTCTGTGTCTGGTGCGGGCGGACTTTGCCGAGCGTCCTGGGACCGGTTCCGTTACTTGTCATTTATGCCTCCACCAGCCCAGCCGCCAGCACCTTCGCGGCAGTGTCAATCTGTTCGCGCGTAATTAATTCGGTCGCACACCATAACGTTGCATTGCCTAACTCGGGATACCACTTGGATAAGTCGAGGCCGCCGATGATTTTCTCGTCGAGTAATCGCGGATTCCATACAGATGGTGATTCAACAGTGCCCAGCACAAACTCGTGGAAGCGCGGCGCGCCGCTAAACAACAACTTTGCGCCCGCCTGCGAAGCAAGCGCCTCTGCCGCGTAGGCTGCCTTGGCCAGGTTATGCTCGGCTAACTCGCGGATGCCTTCCTTGCCATACACGGTCAGGAAGATGGTCGCCATCAGCGCCACGAGCGCCTGATTGGTACAGATATTCGAGGTCGCCTTCTCGCGCCGTATATGCTGCTCGCGCGTCGACAGCGTCAGCACAAATCCGCGAAATCCGTTCGAGTCGACAGTCTGGCCAACAAGGCGTCCTGGCATCTGGCGCAGGTACTGCTCTTTCGCTGCAATCACTCCGCAGAACGGCCCGCCATAGCTGAGCGCCACGCCAAACGACTGCGCCTCCATGCTCACAATGTCCGCCTCAACCGGAGGCCGCACCACGCCCAGTGAAACCGCTTCCGCAATCGACACAATCAGCAGCGCACCCTTTGCATGCGCAATCGCCGCGATCGCTGGAATGTCCTCAATGATGCCAAAGAAGTTGGGGCTCTGGACGAGCACGGCAGCAGTCTCTGCGGTAACTTTCTCTTCAAGTTGCGCCAGGTCAATGCGCCCAGTCTTTGGGTCATAGCCCACCAGCGTCGATGGCAGTCCCTGGTGTTTTGCGTAGGTGGCCAGCACTTCGCGATACTCGGGATGGACGGTCTTTGCCACCACGGCCTTGTGCCGTCCGGTGACGCGCACGGCCATCATCACGGCCTCCGCTGCGCCGGTTGAACCGTCGTACATGCTGGCGTTGGCCACGTCCATGCCGGTGAGCTCGGCAATCATGGTCTGGAACTCGAAGATGGCCTGCAGTGTACCCTGAGTGATTTCGGGCTGGTAGGGCGTGTAGCTGGTGAGAAACTCGCCGCGCTGGACCAAGGTATCGATAATCACCGGCCGGTAATGACGATAGGCGCCCGCGCCGAGGAAGCTGGCGAAGCCCGTTGCATTTTTGTCCGCGGCGGCTTTGAAGTAGTCGATGATCTCGCTCTCCGCCATCTGGCGCGGCACGTCAAGGTCGCGGTCAAGCCGATACTCGGCGGGGATGACGGCGAACAGGTCGTCAATCGAGGCAGCGCCGATCTCGGCAAGCATCTGTTCACGTTCAGCAGGCGATTTGGGCAGGTAGCGCATTTCAGCTTTCAGCTCCTAGCTTCTAGCCTTCAGCTAAAAGCCCTTTGCTTGGATTACGTTGCATTAGATTTACAAAAGTTCCGGGTGAGTCAATCCAGCCCCATAGCTCCGAAAAGCAAGCTGAGAGCTGAAAGCTGACGACTGAAAGCTAGCTCCTAGTTTCCCGTCTCTTCTGAAATAAACGTCTCGTACGCCGCGGCGTCCAGGAGTTTCTCAAACTCGGCGGGATCGGATAGCTCGACTTTGATGATCCAGGCCTCGTGGGGCGCCTCATTGATCTTGTCCGGAGAGTTTTTCAGCTCCTCGTTCACCGCGGTCACGGTGCCGGTGACAGGCGAGTAGAGGTCGCTGACGGCCTTGACGCTCTCGACAGACCCGAAAGTAGCGTTGGCAGTGACCGTGTCGCCGACCTTGGGCGCATCCACATAGACGATGTCCCCGAGGGAGTTTTGGGCGTAGTCGGTGATGCCGACGGTTCCGACGGAGCCGTCGAGCGAAATCCACTCATGTTCGCGGGTGTAGCGGTAGTTGGTTGGGTAGGCCATGGGCGAGCAGGCTCCTCGTTTAAAGAATTTTGGAACTCGACTCCCTAGTGTACGACCTGGGGAGCATGAGGGAAAAATGACGGTTGCACAGGGTGAAGACCTGGCGCATTAAAGCAAAGTCATTGCGCAGGGCCAAAACCAGGGTAGGGTTCAAGCGGGACCACCAGCAGAATCTCAAGCATGCCGGCCTGGAAGATGGGCAGGCTGGCGAGGGCGGCTCGGACTTCCGCCTCGCTCGGGGCCTCCCAGAGGATAGCCGCGCCGGGGATGTCGCCGCGCATCCAGATCTGGCGGAGCAGGTCGGATGCATAGAGCGCCTTGACGCGCTGGCCCTCCCGGGCGGTGAGTTCGGGGGCGAAGGCCTCGGGTGGGAACTGGTCGGTGCGGCGGCGGGAAACCGAGAGGAACTGCATAGGCCTATTTTAATGGGTGAGGCACCGAAAAATGGTTTGCATCAAAGTTAATTGGGAGGATTCGGCCCATTGCAGAGATTGCGGACGATCGCTTTGGTATTGCTGGTGCTCTTATTGCCCTGGGGCGGCAAGGCCAGCGCATATTCATTGTTGACGCATGAGCAGTTGATCGACCTTACATGGCATGACTCCATTGTTCCGCTGCTGCTGAGCCACTATCCGGGGTTGACGCCCGCTGACCTGGAGCGTGCGCGGGCCTACGCGTATGGCGGGTGCGTAATCCAGGACATTGGATATTACCCTTTTGGCGATGTCGCTTACTCCGACCTTACCCACTACGTGCGCTCCGGGGATTTCGTCGTGAACCTGTTGCGCGATGCGCGAAATGCGAATGAACTCGCCTTCGCGGTGGGGGCGCTTTCGCACTACATTGGCGACTCGGTTGGACATGCGGAGGCGATCAACCTCGCGGTTCCCGTCGAATTTCCCAAACTTCGCGCGCGATATGGTCCGGTAGTGAATTACGCCCAGGGCGAGCGGCAGCATGTGCAAACGGAATTTGCGTTTGACATCAACGAAATTGCGCATCACCGCATGGCGCCGGTCCACTACCTGCGGCATATCGGGCTGGAGGTGCCGGTGCAGTTGCTTGCTCTCGCGTTTTACCAGACGTACGGCCTGAACGAGGACTTTACGGCGAGACGCGGACGCCGTGTCAACGTAAATGCATATCGTTTCGCGGTGCGCGAATTCATTCCGCGTCTTGCCTATGCAGTTACCCTCCTGAAACGCCGTCGCGAGCCCGCCGACCCGAATACGCCGGAAGCTTTGCAAATGGAGAAAGAGGCGGACAGAGTCGCTACTGAGAACGATTGGCAAGCCTACCGGCGAAAAGCGGGTATTGGGACCTACATGTTGGCCGGTCTGCTGTTTGTACTCCCCAAAATCGGCCCGCTTAAGATGGTGGATGTGAAGGGTCCCACGGAGGCGACGGAAGCGGCATACATCCACAGCGTGGTGCTCTCAACGGCGGAATTGCGCAGGAGCCTGGAGCGATTTACCCCGCCGTCTGCGACCCGGCCCGGGGGCGCTAATCTGGTTGCGCGGGCAGCTACCGCGGGACAGGCCAACCAGGCGCTGTCGGATCCGCTTCATCCGCTGCCGAATCGCGATCTGGACACGGGACGCGTCGTGCAACCGGGCGGATACTCACTCACCGATGCCACCTACGCCCGCCTGTTGCACTCGTTGACGCGGCAACCCAATGAGCCGATTCCGCCCGGAATTAAGGCGGACATCCAGGCCTATTACGCCAACCCCGATGCGCCCATTACAACAAAAAAGGATTCGCAACAGTGGGCGCAGGTGCAGGCCGATCTGGTGACGCTCGGGCCGATGCCGACGAGCGCGGAACCGCCGCCTTATCCGACCTACGGAGATCATGCGGACGGCGGGCAGTGAAGCACCCGGATGGACTCCCGGCGCGTGCCCGACCCTTCGTCGCCTTTGATCCGGCCTGATCCTCAATCAAAACAGCCACGGCGCCAGCGCCCACGATTCGCGGCAATACGCGTCGTAGGCCGGGCCGAATGCTACACGCAGGTTCGCCTCTTCCAGGCGAATTTTGCGCCAATACGCCAGCACGGCCATTAACAAGCCAACCAGTGCAAGCCAGGTGCCCGTCACCACAGCCGTCCCGGCATACATGATGAGAATGCCGGTGTAAATTGGATGTCGCAGCCGCTTGTACGGCCCGCTCCGGATCAACTCATGTTCCACTTTGATGGTGATCTCGCCGCTCCAGTTGCGGCCGAGGTGACGTCGCGCCCAGATTGCCACAAACAACCCCGTCAACTCGATGGCAACGCCCGCAACGATGGTCAAAATGGAGACCGGAAGGAATCGTCCCAGGAACCGGAACTGAACGATCTCCAGCAACAGGGCCAGGTTGGTCAGCGTGAGGTGAACGCCACGCGACAAGCTCGTTTCCGAGCTCTTTGCCGCGGCCGCGTTTTTGGCCGCGATTTCCCAGTAAAGGCTAAAGATCACCCAGGGCGTGGCTGCGGCCATAACTTGCCACCGAGCCAGCGGCGAGTCGCCCAGTCCAGAATTCTGGATATGCACGGGTATGCCGCCCTTGATTCGCACAATGAGCGCTGCGATCAGAAGGGCAGCCACCACCACCCACTGAATCCATTTCCTTCGCCGCATCGAGAGCTCCCTTGATTGAATCTGTTTCGTCCCATGTTCTCAGTTTGCACCCGGCTGCGACCACGGCGGAACGATCCCGTTCATGCGCGCATATGCGACCAACTGCCCCATGTGTTCGTTGTTGTGAATGATGATGCGCAGGTACATCCCATCGACGGTCACAACTTTATTGCCGATCTTCACTTTGCGCTCCAGATCGCCTGGTTTCAACTGCGCGCGTGCTGCCTTCACTGCCTCAAGCGAGCGTTTCAGCCAGTCAATAACATCCGCCTTCGACGTCACCGTCTTTTCGAGTTTGTTGGTCACTTCCGGCTCCTTCAGCCCTGTAACGCTCAACAGATAAAAGTTGGCGATCGCGATGTGCATATACACCCCGCTCGTCGAGCGCACCCCAGGCGCGGGACGCCATGCAAACTTGTCGGCCGGAGTCGCTTCCGCCAGCTCGATCGGCTGTTTGGTCACATGCGTCAACTCTCCGTCGTAGCCTTCCCAAACACCGTCGTTCTGAGCTTGCGCGTACACGGGAATCGCGCTCAGGATGAGCAGGAATAGAAACTTCTTCATGGTGATCTCCTCCTTACCGGCGTTAGTTCATTTCCTATTTGCCAAAGAACTCGCCGTGGCCGCCGTTGGCCCACGGATCGTAGTGAGCGGCGAAGTTGGCGCGGGTCTGAACCGAGGGATGGTTGTACTCCCAAAATTCGATGAAGGGGCTGGGATTCGGGTCTTCAAGCCACGCTTCACCCAGCGCATTGAAGGCGGCAACCGCGGTCTTCTGCGGGTCGGGGACGAGCCCGTGAATAGCTTCCTGGCCGTAGACGTCGGCTTCGTGCTCGAAATGGCGGCTCATGGTGTTGGCGGCAGGTTGCAACACGAATCCTGCGATGCTGATGGCGAAGATGAGCACCACGAAGCCTGTGCGGGAGGCTAGCGGCGCCGCGGCAGAGTCGTTGACCTGCAGACGCCAGCTTGCGCCGAAGCGACGCGCGAGCCAGACGGCAAACCCGGCGCAGCCCCAAAAGACGAAGAACAGCGCAGCAGTCGTGATCGCCATACCCTTGGGAATATGGTTGAGAACATAGTGTCCGCTTTCGTGGCCGAAGATGAAGAGGATTTCGTCGTCGGGAATTCGGCCTGCGGTCGTGTCCCAAACCACGATCCGCTTGGTGGCGCCGATGCCGTTGACATACGCGTTGAGCCCGTTGGATTTTTCGCTTGCCTTCATCAGGAACATGCGACTTGGCGGAATGTCTGTGCCGGTGCGTGCGACCAACTTCTCGAGATCTGCCACGAGTGCGGGGTGGCTTTTTGAGAGCGGCTCATATTGGTAAAAGATGGGCTCGGCCAATGGCTCAAGAAAAGTCCCGAGCGCGATCAACGGAAGCGTCACCAGCCAGATTCCGAACCAGTAGCGGCGCGGCCAGCGGCGCACGATCCAGTTAAAGAGCAGCAGCACCGGCGCGCCCAGCAGCACTACGAGAGCGAGCGATTTAGCCTGGTCGCCCAGCCAGCCGCCCCAACCTTGAACGCTGATGCCGTAAGCGCGCGAGACGTGGTGGCCGTAAACGTCGATTGGCAGGCCGGCCAGCGTGGTGACGATGAAGAACGCAGCAAAGAAAAGCAGCCCCTGCTGCCAGCGGCGACTGAAGATCCGGCACACGCAAGCCTCAAGACCGGCAACGGCGCGGGAAGCCAGCAGCAACCAGAGAACTACGAGGCCCCAGAGCGGCCCGACAATATCCAGAAC
>PMWR01000271.1:1601-6599 GCA_003166055.1 Acidobacteriaceae bacterium | reverse complement strand
CGGTGGAGGCGCTGCGCGCCGGCATTGAGCAGGACCACCCCAAAGCCGCTAAGCGCGAGTGGCAGATTTCGACGCGGCTGGTGGTGCGCCAGTCAACGGCCTTCCCGCGCGGGACGCTGCCGGCGCTTCGAGAGAGTGCAGCCGGAAGGGGCCGCGACGGTGGAGCGAAATAGAGTTGCCTCTCTTCCGGCAGTTCAGCCGCCGGATTGCCTTTTTCAGAGACTGATCAGGCAGCGACGGAATCGTCGCCTTCCTTGGTCTGCGCCGCATTTGCTTCTTTCTTTTCGGTGACGGAAAGACGCAACCCAAGTGTCTTCAGGACGGCGATCAGCGTTTTGAGGGTCGGATTGCCCTTTGGCGACAAGGCGCGATAGAGCGACTCCCGGCTGATGCCCGCCTGAGCAGCCACCGCGCCCAGCCCACCATAAGCTTCAGCCACGGCGCGCAACGCCAGCAGTCCGCCGCCGCGTTCCTCGGGGTTTTCGAGGGATTCCATGGCCAATTGGAGAGTGATAATGGCATACTCCCGGTCTTCGCGCAGTTCCTCAATATCCCGTTCGTGATGCGAAACCCCGCCAAAAAGCTTGTGCATGGTTTCAGGCCTGTCTACGAGGCCTTTGAGACAGGCCGCGCTTTTGTCTGGGGTGCAGGATAAACGCGGTTTGCCTCAGTCAGGAAGCGGTCCACGGCTTCGTCGTCGTTGGGGTCGTAAGGGCCATCATCGGGATCGTTCGGGTCATAGGGGATCGGAGCGTCTTCTGCAATCTGCTTCTTGACCCAATCCCAGTCACTCATGTCACGATTTGGCAGCGGCATAACGTCTCCTTTCTCTGCGGGAGGCATAGCGGAACGAAATGAACCTCACATTCCCGTTGCGAATAGTGTAAACCAGAGCAAGAACCGCTCCTTTCAACTCAATCAGCGCCACGTCTAGAAATCGCGACTCCTGTCTTGATTTGAGTCGATAGGTGAGCTTCTCCTGGCTTTCGTATACCAAGTGGGCAACCCAAAAGTCGAGGTGGTGTTTCCGCAGGTTCGCTTCGCGTTTGGCCTCATCCCATTCGTACACGAGAGGATTCTATGCCACTCGCGACGATCCCGCTGTGACGCAGCGTAAGGGCCAGGTGAAAGGAGCTAATTCAGGAACATGGTCCGATAGAGCGTGTCGCGCTGGACGGGCTTAAAGCCGGCATCGCGGATGATGCGGCGGAGCTCTTCTTCCGTGGTGCAGTTGCTGGTGCCTGCGGCTCTCACTACGTTCTCTTCTAACATCACGGAGCCCACATCGTTGCCGCCGAAGTGAAGGCCTAACTCAAGCACCTTCAGGCCCTGCGTCACCCAGCTCGCCTGCACATTTTCGATGTTATCGAGATAGAGCCTTGAGATAGCCAGAACCTTTAAGTATTCAACCGAAGTCGCTTCGTCCCAGCCTCGGCCGCCGAGAGCGGTGTTATGCGGCTGAAAGCTCCATGGGATGAATGCCGTGAATCCACCGGTCTCTTCCTGCAGGCGGCGCACCACCTCGAAGTGGTTGATGCGCTGGTCGAATGTCTCGCCCACGCCGAACATCATCGTGGCCGTAGTCCTCATCCCCAACTGGTGCGCGGTGCGATGGACGCTGACCCAATCTTCCGTGCGGCATTTCAGGCGAGCGATGCGCTTGCGCACGTCGTCGTCGAGAATTTCCGCGCCGCCGCCGGGGATGGAATCGAGGCCCGCGTCGCGCAGACGGGCGATGGTGTCGCGCAGACTGAGTTCGGAATACTCGGCGATAGCCAGCACTTCAGACGCTGACAGGCAATGCAGCCAGATCTGCGGGAAGCGCTGCTTGATGCCCGTAAACAGCCGCTCGAACCAGTCAATCTTGAGGTCGGGATGAATGCCGCCCTGCATNNCCCTGCATCAGCACGCCGGTGCCACCCATCTCCAGCGTCTCGGCGATCTTTTCGTAAATCTTTTCAAATTCGAGAATGTATCCCTCGTTCGCCGTGGGCCCTTTGAGGGGGCGGTAGAAGGCGCAGAAAGTGCAGTACTCGGTGCAGAAGTTGGTGTAGTTGATGTTGCGATCGATGATGTAGGTGACCACTTCTTCAGGGTGCAGGCGACGGCGCACAGCATCCGCCTCGAAGCCCAGGCCGATGAGGTCGGGGGAGTTGAAGTGGTCGAGGGCCTGCTGGCGGGTCAGGGTCATCTTCTCGATTCTAGCAATTCAGCAGCAGCAGCGCACATCAGCGGGGATCGGGCGGACGGTTTGCCGCCTCATTGGCCGGCCTGCGGAAGAGGAATAGTCCGCGGGTGCGCAGCGTTCGGCCCTGCGTGCGGGCCAGGTTTGAGGCGGTGGAGACGCCGCTGAAGAGAACGAAAAAGTCCCAAAATGCGCGGAAGAATCTTTTTTTCCTCTTGGTAGGCATGGGGTCGCTCGGCATGGGGAAGAACCTCGTCGAACCGACTGCGTAAAACCTGCAGGTTCAATTCATTTGAGATTCGAAAGGTCATTTTGGTTCCACGATCTTTTTGCCGAATCTCAATTCCCGGCGCCAATGCATCCCGATTCCCGCCAGGTTGTTGCAATCAGTCTTTCGGTGGCGCCGGCGCCGGCTCAGGCACTGGCTTCGCCTTTTTCTTTGGGCTGGAAACACCCATGCTCATCATCACGAAGCCGAGTCCCTTGCGCAGGGCGTCGAGAACGCTCATCGATTGCAACACCTTTCCAATTCAGTGCGGACACTCTTAGTCTACGCTGCGTGAAAAGGCCGGACGAGACCGCCCGCCGCTAATTGGTCTTGGCGGGCGGCGCGGCGGCGGGTTCCGTTGCGGCGGTCTTGCCGCTGAGGATGTCGACCGCGGCCGGCGGCAGCGGTTTGTCCGCATTGGCCAGCAGCAGGCTGACC
The DNA here is from genome assembly GCA_003166055.1 of Acidobacteriaceae bacterium. The sequence goes on along the minus strand of PMWR01000271.1, from coordinate 3,708 downwards.
TGCCACATCTGCGTGTCGGTCAGAACGTCTTTGAAGGACGGCATGCCAGTGAGCCGAATGCCGTTGGACACCTTCCAGTAGGTTTCTCCAGGCGGGTCATCGCTTACGCCAACTACGTCGCCGTGCTTGTGCTTTTCCCAAAGGGGCGGCGCATCGGGATACATGTGGGCGGCAAACGCGGAGGGTTTGCCGTGTAAGCCATGGCAGGAGGCGCACTGGTCGCGATAGATATTCGCGCCGGCGACGAATGTGTCCTCATTGGCCTGGATCGGCGGAGTCTTGATGAGCTCGCGGTCGATGCGCGCGTTGAGCGGAACCTGAGTGATCAGGCGTTCCTCAGGCAAAGGCGGGTCGGCGACGGCTACCGGCACGTTTCCAAAATGAAACCACGCCAGCACGGCAAGGGGCACGAGAATCACGCCCAGGACAATTCCAAATAGAACGCGCATCATAGGGGAAGGGGACTCCTTTGCACTCATCCTACTGTATTTCCAGAGGAATGTGTCGCATGGAGCGGTGAACAAGGGGATGTTTGCATTGTTCGGGGAGCGAATTGGCCTGGCGCGCGTCCAAACCAGTGCCGGTTCACCCACAAGGCTCCCTTCAGGTGGTTTAATACCTATTGGGGGAAGCGCTGCCTTGGGGTGGTCTTCCGTACTCCCGTGGAGGTATCCCTAAACCGATGTATTCTTTTCGCCGTCTTGCCCTTCTACTGGCGCTGGTTCTGCCAGCCATGCACACCATCCTTGCCCAGACCTCGGCCCAGAACTCGAGTTCGAGCAGCGACTCCGCGCTTGTTGCGCCGGATCAGGACGCACCGGCCCAGGCCGCTCCAGCCCAGCCCCAGTCGCCGCCGGCTGCTGCCGGAGGCCAAAGCCAGGGCCAGCTGAGTGTCCAGGCCCGCATTCGCGCACGCCGTCTGCAGCGCCGCGCCGCCGCCATTCACGAGGTTTACGACCATCTTTATGAGGGGTATCTGGGCGGGGGTTTCCTGCGCTTTACTCCCGGAGCCACGCTGCAGCGCGTGAACGAATACGACTGGAACGGGGAGTTCACACGCTACTTCAGCGAGCGGCTGGGCGTTACCCTGGATGGCCGCGGCTACTATGGCACGCCCTTCATTGAGCCTCAGCAGGGCAATCCTCCGGCGGGCAGTGTAGGCCTGACCAAGCCGGCCATCAGCCAGTACGCGGTGCTGGCGGGACCGACTTACCGCTTTTATATGCAACCGAAGTACTCCATCTCCGGCCGGGTGATGGGCGGCTATGCGCAGGGCAATTTTACGGGCGATACAAACGGGTACGGCACGCTCGGCGTTCTCTATCCGGATGGGCCGACCTTCGCTGCCAGCGCCGCTATTCCCTTCGAGTACAACGTTGCGCCGAATCTCGGTATTCGGGTTGCGCCGGAGTATTACCTTACCGGTTTTGGCTCGACGCTCCAGAACAACCTGGGATTCTCGGCCGGGATCGTCGTTCGGCTTGGAAAGCAATAAGGACAGTTGTCAGTTGTAAGTTTTCAGTTGTCAGCAAGAAAGCCCGCTGACAGCTGAAAACTCAGAGCTGGCATCTGGCATCTGGCAACTTACAACTGAAAACTTACAACTTACAACTGGTTACTGCAGTATCGGTATTCCCGCGATGCGCTGCTGCCATTCGGCAGGGCCGGTCTGGTGAACGCTGGTGCCTTTCGAATCGACCGCGACCGTCACCGGCATATCGCGGACATCGAATTCATAAATGGCTTCCATGCCCAAATCTTCAAAGGCCATCAGGCGAGAGCCGTGAATGGCCTTTGAAACCAGGTAGGCCGCGCCGCCCACGGCCATCAGGTAGACCGCGCCAAACTCACGGATGGCGTCGATGGCCACCGGGCCGCGCTCGGCCTTGCCCACCATGCCCAGCAGCCCAGTCTCGGCCAGCATCTGGCGGGTGAATTTATCCATGCGCGTGGCCGTGGTGGGGCCGGCGGGGCCAACCACTTCCTCGCGCACCGGGTCCACCGGGCCCACGTAATAAATGAAGCGATCGTGGAAGTCGACGGGAAGCTTCTCGCCGCGGCTGAGCATGTCGGTCATGCGCTTGTGCGCGGCGTCGCGGCCGGTGAG
>PMWR01000271.1:0-1538 GCA_003166055.1 Acidobacteriaceae bacterium | reverse complement strand
ATGCCGATGCCCAGCATGCCCGGAGGACACCAGCCGGCGCCCATGGTGGGCACGGTCTTCAGCACCCACTCCACCACTGAGTCGGAAGGGTTGAGCATGGCGAATTTGGACTTTGCTTCCGACCCTCCGCCCTTGGCCGCCACGGTGACTTCGACCGTCGATCCTTGCACCAGCTCCACATTTACGACAGCGGGCGTGTTGTCTTTGGTGTTTACGCGCTTGCCCGCCGGGTCGGCCTGCAGGCTGGCGCGCAGCTTGTTGTCGGGGTCGAGATAGGCGCGGCGCACACCCGCGTCTACCATCTCCTGGAGGTCCATTGGCTTTTCCCCTGGAGCAGCCTCGAAGCGCACATCCATGCCGATTTTGACAAAGGCGTTCACGATGCCAGTGTCCTGGCAAATGGGGCGGTGGCCTTCGAAGCACATGCGGCTGTTGATCAGGATTTGCGCCATGGCGTCTTTGGCGGCNNTGGCGATGAAATCTTCCTGCTTGATGACGGTCATGGAGATGCTCCCAATCCTTCCCTTCTAGGTTACTGGAAAGAGGGCAACTGATGTGAGGGGATGGGGAGTGTATTCACAGTGCTGACGTTCGCCGCAAACTCGTAGTACATTTGTATTCACGTTCATTCCCCTGAAACTCAGGAAAACGATGCCTCAGTTGGACTGGCATTTCGACAAGAGACGTATATCAGGCCTGGATGAGTCGCTCAGCCGTTACTCTCCTCGCGAGTTTGAATCTCCAACCCGATCGACAGTCCCCCTACTATCGTTTCTCAAGCACGGCGGTAAAATGCGGGACGCAATCCTCACGCGACTTCTGCAGTCAACTTCGTCCCTTACAGCACACCTGGAATACCAAGTGAAGGCTCCAATGGGAAGAGGAAAAGCATCTCATACCGACTTGATGTTGCTGAATGATTCGCAAGCCATCGCTATGGAAGCGAAGTGGACGGAGCCCAGGTATCCAGAAGTATGTGCGTGGGATGACAAGAGCACAAACCGCCAGCAAGTTCTTGAAGGCTGGCTTTCCTTGATCCGTCCATTTGCGCTGCCTCCGCTTGCAAGAGACAATGTGCACCACACTGTTTACCAAATGTTGCATCGAACCGCATCAGCGTGTTCTTTCCACCGCAGCCCCACTCTCGCTTATTTGCAGTTCAAGCTGCTTCCTGACGGGCAACTCCCGGAAACCAGCCTGGTGCGTGATTTGGAGGAACTTTTCCGCACCTTGGGATCACCTGCGGAATTGCGCTTCTGCCTTGTGACGGTTTTCATGTCTCAAACGGAGGGATTTGGTGCCATCAGAAATCTGCCAAAAGGGGTGCCCGAGACTGCGCATGCCGTAAAGGCAGCGCTTCTTAATGGTCCGATTTTTTATTTTGTCGATTTTGATATTCAAGAATTTGCTCGTGCCTGATGATTTCGGTACAGCTGCTATACGGCCGACCGCAGGTCCGTATGCACAAAGTCATCACCTTTGTAGAGGATGGGTTCGCGCTTTTCACGGGCGAGGGCGTAGCTGAAGCAGTCGCCGAA
>PMWR01000329.1 GCA_003166055.1 Acidobacteriaceae bacterium | reverse complement strand
CCCACGCCGCCGCGATCGATCCCCGTAAAGCTGCGCCACCAGTATTTCGCCATTGAGCAGGGTGGGCAGCTTTGGGAATCGGTGCTGCGCGCACGCAACTTCGCTGTTCACGCCCCGGCCGAGATCCTGAACCCGCAAATGGAATTGGTCATCCTGCTGGCGCAACCGGCGTAACGCGTTTCGTCCCGCGGAACGAAAGAGTCTCATCCTCCAGGCAGACTCTGGCTGGCAGCTACCTTGACGTGATTCAAAAGAACAGGGTACCCTTGCGGACAAGATCAAACCGAGGCTGAACCATGGGGAGCGCACCCGATAGCTTGACAATGATCGTGCATAAAACCGACTTGGTTGCCGGCAACACCAGTTATGCAATCAATGGGTTCCGCGCCATCAGCGGCCTCCAGGGCTTTCGCAGCTACAGTTGGATGACGGACGTGGCCGCTACGAATGTGGCCGGTAATTTCCGTGGAATGGTTGTCAGCGCCCGCTGGGCAGCAGCCTACAACGTCATCAGCCCGGTAGTAAAGGTTGCCGGCAACCTCGCGACCCTGGCGTCCCTGGCAAGCAACATCATGAGTATGGCGCCTCAATTCGAGAAGGCCTACAACTCGAACAGCAGCCCCGCAGTCAAAGCGCAGCAGATTTCGCTCCTCACCAGCATCGTAGCCCAGAAGACGCTCGCCGGCATGATCACTGGAGGTGTTCATCTCATCTACCTTCCGCTCATCTACGGCTGCGGCGCGGCGTCGAAGGCAGGAGGAAAACTTGGAGCCGCAGCAAATTATTGCTCCAACGTGGTGGGAACTGCGGACGCGCTCGTTCAGTCCTCAGCAAACTACCTGACCAACCCGGTAAACCAGCAGCGGGTCATTCAAAGCCTGGTTACCATCCGCATCAACTAGAGCCCTCTCCCCGCTTCCCCAATCAGTGCTTCATCAGGAAGACCACCGTCACCAGGATTGCGACCAGCAAAACGATGATCACCACGCCCATGATGAGCAGGATTTGCTGTGTCTTCCCTGCCGCCGGATCAGGCGGCCTGACCGGCGGAGCCTGCGGAACGGGAGGAACTGGCACAGACGGCGCATACATTCCTGGCGCCTGCGGCATGCTCCCGCCCATCGCCGGCATCCCGCCAGCATGTGGCCCGGCATTCATCGGGTAGCCGGGCATGGGATAGTTGGGAACCTGCGGTGGAACGAATCCCCCCGGTTGAGGCATTCCTCCCATCCCGCTCATCCCTCCTGCCGCCGGTGGCATTGGGATCGGATAATTCGGCATGGGGACTGGCGGTGGAACAGGCCCGAAGCTCTGCGGCGGGGGCGGAGACGAGACCGGGTTCACCGCAGCCGCACCACCCCTCATCGACTGCTCCCGCATCCTTGAAGCATCGATAATTTGGGTATACAAACTCGCCCCGGACGCCCCCGGTGCTGCAGGAGGTGGGCTCACTGGCTGCACATTCTGGCGGGCTTGAAAGCTCGCTTCACGCGAAAATGGATACCGCCCCTGACCCGGCGCTGCCTGAGGCGAAGCCCAATCGGGCGCCTTTGCCGCCGGCGCTCCAGGCTCGTTTGACGACTCCAGAGACGCGAATGTCTGAGTGCGAATGCCGGGAGGAGTTCCGGACGGAGCGCTCGCGGGTGCGGCGTCCAGGCGAGGCGTTGTCGCTTTGGAAGGCTCATCCAGCATTCGCATCAGCTGCGTCATCCCAACTCCCGACCCTGGCGGCGCATTTTGAATCGGCTCAGCCCCCGGTAAGGGCAAGGAAGAGAATGGATCACGGTTCGCCTCCAATGGGCTCGCCGTTCCAGGGGCAGGACTATAGTCCAGGCCACCCGCCGAAGGCTTGCGCTCCTCGCGAAAGGGGGGCTCTCCGGCAGCCGACGGCGGAACAAGCGACAGCATTTCCGTGAAGGATCCGGCGCCACCGCGGGCGGGAATCCCCGATCCCCGATCGGGCGGTGCAGGCACTGGCGGATTCGGATCGGCGCCTCCCAATGTATTGAACATTTGCGTGAATGCTCCCGGTTTGCTCTCGAAGGGAGCCGGAACCACCCCGGCCGCTCCGCCAGCAACGGGTGCTCCACCCAGCCCCGAGCCCTGCCCCTGCTGAACACCAAACTCTGACGCTCCCGCATGCGTTGCACGCAGCAATTCGGTAAATCCGCTAGACACTGAAGCCGCGGAAGCTCTCGTGGGATCTGCCGGACTGGACCGGGCAAAGGGACCGGCAGGCTGCCCAGTCCTCATGGGATCTTCTGTTTGAGCCGCCGGCGCCTGCGCCGTGCCAAGCGTCCGAAGCATGGACGTGAACCCGAAATCCTGCGCCGAGTGCGGCGTCTCCGTTGCGGCAACCGGCGCTGCGGGCGGTTCGCTCCCCAGGGCACGCAGCAATTCGGTAAATCCTCCGCTACCCTTGCTGCCTGCCTCAGCGGCAGGTGGCTTCTCAACCGCGGCCGCTCTTTCCACGGATGCCATTCGCATTCGATCAAGCAGTTCCGGCGAGTTCTCTGCCGCTCCACTGCCGAATACCACGCGGTGCACCACTGGCTCCGCCAAGGCCGTCGGGGTTGAGGCCGGTTGCGGGGTTGACGGGAACACTGGCTGTGGTTTCGCTGCATCTGTTACCCGGTTGGCGAACAGGTCGGGCTCAGAGCTGGAATCCGGTGGGCCCTTCCCCGGTTCGGGCGAATTCACCGCACCAAAAATGCCGGTTGCGCCAAAGCCCTGTCCCGAAATGGAATCCTCCAGCCAGGGAGAATTGGAATCGCTTTGTCCAGCAGGTGACGTCGGTTTGTCCATTCAATCAGGCCTCCGTTGCGATGCGGGTAGCATAAATCATTCGCTGCTCCCGATTTACCTTTTCAGCCAAAAAAGATTTTGCGTATAATGCACTTGCATCTCACCTCGCCGGACGAATAGGCTCCACAAAGGATTTTCTGGCGCTGCCCGGAGAGACTTCATGCACCTTCAACGAAGTTCGAACTGCCATTACTTCATCCTCGCCTTGCATCGATTTGGAAGCACAACCGATCTCCAACTCTCGCCCACGGTGGTCTCCCTCCTATGAAGTTTCTGTCGCGCGTCGTCTGGTCGGAAGGCATGCATCTCGGTCCCCATCACTTCCAGACGCAGAGCCGTTATTTCGAAGACACGCTGTGGTTCCTCAGTTCCAATCTGCGCCAGGAGCCATGGGGATTTCTCCATTTCTCCATCGATTCAGAGGCCCTCCGCAATGGTCTCGCCGTCCTGAGTTTTGCTTCGGGCATTCTTCCCGACGGCCTCATCTTCGACATTCCCGACTGCGACTCCGCTCCCGAACCCGCGAATCTCAGCAATCTTTTTCCATCCACCGACAGTGAAATCATCCTCCATCTTGCCATTCCGCCGCGCTACGACCAGGGCCTTGACTGCGATCTTGCCGGCGGCGCGGGCGTGCGCTACGGCGCAGTCCAGAGGACACTTAGAGACGAGTCCGTCGGCCAGGGCGAATATAGTGTCTCGTTCGCCCGCAAGAATATCGTCCTCCTCAGCCAGGCCCAGCTTTCTCCAGACACCGTTTCCTTCCCCATCGCCCGCATTCTCCGCGACGGGACCGGCGGATTTACCTCCGACCCTGAATTCATTCCGCCATCCCTTCGCATCAGCGCCAGCCAGAGCCTGGTTCTGCTCCTTCACCGCCTGACGCAAGCCATCGACGAGAAAATCACTTCGACGCGCAGCCTGAGGCTGAGTTCCGGCCGATTCGAGCTCGGAACCTCGGCGCTCGATGTCGCCAACTACTGGTTTCTTCATGCGCTTTGCTCCACGCTTCCTGCCTTGCGCCATCATCTTCAGGACCGTCGCAGTCACCCCGAAGAGGTCTACCGCGATCTTGCCCGGCTCGCCGGCTCGCTCAGCACCTTTGCCCTCGAATCCTCGCAGGACCAGATCCCGCCCTATCGCCACCTTGACCTGACAACCACTTTCAAAGATCTGGATGTTTTGATCCGCCGTTACCTCGAGGTCGTCGCGCCCTCCAACACCGTCACGCTCCAATTCCGCAAGGCGGACAACTACATCTACGCGGCTGACGTAAAGGATGAGCGTTGCCTGCGCCGTGCACGATGGATCTTCGGCATCCGCTCCTCGGTCACTGAATCCGTCCTGCTTCGGCAGACGCCCAAACTCGTCAAAGTCTGCTCAGCCGAAGGTGTTGCCAAACTGGTTCAGCGCGCGCTCCCCGGCCTTGAGCTCATGCACGTCCCAGTCCCGCCCGCCGCGCTTCACTCGCAGGCCGACATGCACTATTTCTCCGTCTCCCTCAGCGGCGCGTGCTGGCAGCATATTCTCCAGACCAAACAGGTCGGCGTCTATCTGCCCGGCGACCTCGGTGACGCAAACTTTGACCTCACCATCATCATGGAGACCTCCGAATGACGCCCCCTCAAATTTCTGCTCCTACAGAGATGAAAACCAACAACCTGGCGCTGGCCTTTCAGGAAGTGTTCACCGTCATTTTGCGCACGCGCTTTTTTGTGCAGCGCGTTGAGAATGCCGAGACCTTCCGCGCCACGCTGCGCAAGATGATTTCAGCAGCCGTCAAAGATGCATCCGCGATGGGTTACAGCGATGAAGCCTCCAAGATGGCCATCTACGCCATGATTGGATTTCTCGACGAAAGCGTGCTGAGTTCCAAAGACCCGACCTTCGCCGACTGGTCGCGCCGTCCGCTCCAGGAAGAAATGTTCGGAGGACACGTTGCGGGAGAAAACTTCTTTCGCAATGTCACCGAGCTGCTCAATCGCCCCGAATCCGCTGAGGTCGCCGATGTGCTCGAGTTGCATGCTCTCTGCCTGCTGCTCGGCTACCGCGGGCGTTTCGCCTTCGGAGACGCGTCGGAGATTCATTCCATCCTGCATCGGATTCGCGAAAAGATCACGCGCATTCGCGGCTCTTACGCGCTCTTCCGCCCGGCGGAAACGCCCGCTGCGCCGCCGGCGCCCAAAGGCGATCCGTGGGTGCGCAACCTGCTGATCACCACCGTNNAGCGAGCGATCCTCCTTCAACCACGCAAATGAACCTCCACCTCTTCAGATGTCAACCAGCCGCTCGGAGGTGTCCCTGTGAAACGCATACTGATTGGGATACTCATCTTCCTGGTTTTCCTGGCCCTCGTTATCTGGGGCGGGTTTGCGCTGAAGTTTGAAGGCACAAAGCTGATCCTCTTCTGCGTGATCCTCGGCCTCTTCGGCGCGCTGGCCATCGGCTTTGTGGTCTGGATTCTCGGCAAGTCGGGCGGCAACTCCGCAACTTCCGGCGGCGATACACCCGACGCCATCAATCTGAATTCCGTGTTGCGCGACGCCGACGCCAAAGTCCGCCAGGCCAATCGCGCCGGAGCAAAATCTCTCGCTGGCCTACCGCTGATCTATGTCATTGGCGATGAAAACTCCGCCAAGACGCAGACCGTGCTTCAATCCGGTCTCGACCCTGAATTACTCGCGGGCAATGTCTTTCAGGACGGGCAGATCGTTCCCACGCAACTCGCCAATCTCTGGCTGGCCGGCAACTATGTCCTTGTTGAAGCCGGCGGCGCGCTTCTGCGCCAACCGCCCCTGTGGCTGCGGCTGGTCCGCGCCACCATCCCCGCGCGTTTGGGCTCCATCTTCGGAGACAGCCGCCTCCCCGCACGCTCCGTCGTAGTGTGCGTCAGCATCGAGCGCATTCTCGCTCCCAGCACCTCTGAGCAGATTCGCGCGCTCGCGCAAATGCTCAACGAGCGCCTGCGCCAGCTCTCGCAGACCCTCGGCATCTCCCTCCCCATTTACGTTCTGTTCACCAAACTCGATCGCGTCACTCCCTTTGCCGACTATGCGAACCGCCTTTCGGAAGAAGAAATCAAGCTGCCCATCGGCTCGCTCTTGTCTTCCCTCTCGACAGGCACAGGCCTTTATACGGAGCAGGCATCGGCTCTCATCGGCGCTCGCTTCGACCAGCTTCTCTACGCCCTCGCGGAATTCCGACTCGACATCCTCTCTCGCGGCGGCGAACTCCAGGACCTGGCCCGCGCCTATGAATTTCCGCGCGATTTGCGCAAGCTTCGCAACGGCATCGTTGCGTTTCTGGCCGAAGTTGCGCGCCCCAGCCAGATCGGCGTCAACCCATTCCTGCGTGGATTCTTCTTCGCCGGTATGCGCGCCCACATCGTTGAAGATGTACTCGAAGTCGGCCCAGCCCAGCCGCAAGCCGCAGCCCCGGTCGACGCCGGAGCCACTCGCATTTTTTCACTCGCCGCGCAATTCCAGCAGCCGACCGCGCCGCAACCGCGCCGCGGCGGCACGCGCAAGGTTCCGCAGTGGGTGTTCCTCCCGCACTTGTTTTCGAAGATTCTTCTCGCCGACAAGTCGGCCCTTGAGACGAGTCGCGCCAGCACGCGCACCAGTTTCCTGAAACGAGCCCTGCTCGCAACCGCAAGCGCGCTGATCCTCGTCGTGCTGGCGCTGGTGACCGTCTCGTTCTTCAAGAATCACGCACTCGAAGAGCGGGTCGCCAAAGCTACCACCATAGCGGTCTCGCCGGTCGCTGCCGGCGGTTTCGCTGCGCAGGGCGACCTGGAAACCCTCGACAAGCTGCGCGCCGTGTTAGCCGAGCTTGATGACTACCGGAAAAACGGTCCGCCTTTGATGGATACCTTCGGTCTCTACAAAGGCGATGCTCTCTACCCGGTAGCCTGCCGGGCCTACGCCGGCAAATTCCGTACGCTGCTCCTGGCTCCCACGCAAAACAACATCCTCGCCAAGTTTTCCGCCTTGCCGGCCTCTCCGGCCGCGGATGCCGATTACGGTGCAACTTACCACCCCCTCAAGGCCTACCTAATCACCGCTACCGACCCTGACCCCGACACCGCTCAGGACACAGTCGAGTTTCTGCCCGCCCAGCTGCTCAAGGATTGGAGCGGCAGCGCAACACCTGATCCCGCTGTCTCGCAACTCGCCCAGGCGCAGTTCACTTTCTACGCAAACCTTCTTCCCGGATCATCGTCCTGCATGGCCAGCGCCGGAGGTTCACGCAACGATATGATGGTTGTCCGTGCGCGCACCTATCTCAACGGCTTCCAGGGATCTGAGCATGTTTATCAGAGTATGCTCGCGGCCGCCAATCGAAAGGTCAAAGGATTCAACTATAACGACACTTTCCCCGGCTCATCGAAATATATTTTCGATGCATATCCGGTTCAGGGCGCCTTCACCAAGGATGGCTTCGTCTTCATGCAAGCCGCAATCCTCAACCCCAACCAATACCTTGGCGGAGAGGAATGGGTTCTCGGAAGGAACTCAGCGCCGCCACCGGATCCAGCCACGCTCGCTGCGGCGTTGAAGAAGGAATACAGCGACGACTTTATCAAGGCCTGGCGCGCCTACCTGACTACAGCAAGATACAACCCGAATCCCCTCGGTTATCGCGACTTCTACGACGGCGCCGACAAGCTGAGTGCGCTCGATGTAGACATCTCGCCGCTGCTTGAGCTTTTCTCCCTGATTTCGTACAACACTGCCGTAGATTCCCCTGAAATTACCACCGCTTTCAGGGCCCCTCAAAATGTCGTTCCGCCTTCTTCTCAAGGCAAGTCGCTGACCGGTGACACGAATCGGAAATACATGGGCGACCTGCGCAATCTCGAAGGACAGATGAGAGGCATCGCCGTGGATGCCACCAAATCCGCCGACCCCACGGCCGGCCAGCCTGTGATTTTCGCGGCCGTCGCTGCGGAACAGGATGTCAACGACCTCCGCAGCAGCTTTGGCCGTGACCCGGACGGTGGTATGGCTGATAAAAGCTTCGAACTCTTGATAGCCCCCATCAAGGCAGCGGAGAACCTTGCAAACCTGGCGCCGCTTAAGGCCGCCGGCACAGGCGCCCAGCAGTTCTGTGCCCAGGTTTCACCGCTGCTGACCAAGTTCCCCTTCAACCCCGACGCCAACGATGAGGCTTCCACCGACGAAGTGGCCAGAGTCTTCGCTCCGGGAACAGGAACGTTTTCCGCGTTCGTCGCAACCCAGGCTATCCACGGAATCGTGATTCAGCAGGGATCGCAATTCGTCCAGGCGAATCCCAAGCCCCCACTCAATCCGGAGTTTCTCAAATTCCTCAGCAACGCCCAGAAGATTTCGTCCACGCTCTTCGCCGGCGGCGGAAACCAGCCCTCACTCGATTTCAACCTCGAAGAGGTCAAGTCACCTGGCGTTCCCGACGCGACAGTCAGCATCGACGACAAGCAGATCCTCACTACGGCCGGTCAAAAGGCCTCGTACCACTGGGTTTCAACCCCGGGTGGTCACTACGGTCTTTCCAATCCTGGAAACTCTCGCACCTCGCAGCCCAGCCCGTGGTCGGCATTCCATCTTGCGCTCAATGCCGTTCATGTTCCTCCGGACCGCCTGAAGATCGATCTCCAGACAAACAATCAATCAAATGGAGTTATCCTTCTGGATGTCTCCGGTTCCGGCGCACTCTTGCTGAACCGGGACTTCATGAAAGGATTCCGCTGCGTTTCAAATGTAGCTCGCTAATGTTCTACTGATTTCAAGTGGAGACTATGAACGAAGAAATCACCAACGACCAATCACCCACTCTGCCAACGCCCGAAGCTCCTGTTGAGCCGGAAGTGCAGGAAACTGCGCCCGCACTTTTACAAATTCTTGTCTCCGCCCTGAGCGACATTGGNNTGCGTTCGAACCAACAACGAAGACGCCTTCGGCTACGACGAGTCGCTCGGAATTTTCGTCGTATGCGACGGCATGGGCGGCATGGCCAGTGGCGAAGTCGCCAGTTCCCACGCGGTCGCCGCCATCGTCGATAGCTTCGCCGCTACCGCAGCTTCGGGCGCACCCATCAGCACCCGGTTGCTCCTCGCCATCAACGCCGCAAACACAGATGTATGGGAGAATGGGCAGATCCCCGAGAACCGCGGCATGGGAACCACCGCCGTGGCTACCGCACTCGATGGAAACAAACTTATCGTGGGTAACGTCGGCGATAGCCGTGCCTATATCATCCAGGACGGTCAATGCGTGCAACTTACCGTCGACCATTCCTATATCAACGAACTTATCCGCAACGGCACACTCACCATCGAGAACGCACATACCGCCGACCTCCGCGGCATGGAGTCCGTAATTACCCGCGCAGTCGGCGTGGCCGCGCAAGTGCAGCCCGATTTCTTCTCTGTCGATCTCAAGCCGGGCACCGCCGTTCTGCTGGTTACTGACGGCCTCACTCGCTATTTTGCTCAGGAAGAGATCGCATCCGTACTCGCCTCGTCCACCTTCGAGTCCGCTTGCTTCAACCTCATTGACCTGGCCAAGCGGCGCGGCGGCCAGGATAACATCACCTGTATCCTGTTACTCGCTTTGTCCGCCTGATATCTTCCCGCCCTTGGCCGATCTATCTCAAAAGAAAGAAAAATGAAAATCTTCGGAACTTCCGTTTGATTAGTGTGTTGGAGCAGAAAGACTCCGAGAGCATGCGTGCCTCATAGTTTTCCTTGACATCGCCAATACCGTGGTTTACCGTTTCGGGCAACTAGCAAACCCCGCAACCCATGAAATGGACGTGAATGATGGTGAAAGCGCAGAAGCTCGGTGCATTCGGTCTCGCCGCAATGGCGGCTGTACTTACCGTCGGGATTCAAGCGCAGGCAGGCGACCCCGCCACGCTTATCCAGGCAAAACTCGTCTCTCAAGTCAAGGTCACAAAGCCCACCGCCGATCACTCGGATATTGTTACCGCCGGCGATGTTGTGGTGCTGCAAAAAGACGGGCTGATGATGTGCAGTTCATCCTCTTCCTATGCATTTTCAAATACCTATAGCGGCGGGGTTTTGGCGGCGAATTACAACAATCGCGCCAAGGATGCCGCAAAGTCTTTCTTCAAAGGCCATCTCCCGTTCGGCGGAGGAGGCAGCGTCACTGACGCAGCCAACAACGGTTGCGCATCGCGCAAGTTCGTTGCCGGAGAGAAGTTCTGGATCACCGGCATTGCCGTCCAGAAAGACGGTATCCTGGTCAGCACCTTCAGCGATCCCTATCCCGACCCGCAAGGCAATCAGGTTCGTTACTACGGCGAAATCAAGTTTCCCTTACAGAAAGGTTCCGTGCCGCCGCCGGACGATTTTGCGAAGACCTTCTCGGAGCTTATTACGGTTCAACCTCCCGACGACAGCAGCAAGGGTGGCCAAGCCGATCAAGGCGGTCAAGCGGCCNNCTCCAGCACCCATCGCGGATATTGCGCCGCCGCCTCCACCCTCCGATGCGCCGCCACCAACAATCGCTATCGGCCAGACCAGGGATCAGGTGACAGCGGGCTTCGGACAACCAGTGAGGATCGCCAAACTGGGAGCAAAGGAAATCTTCTATTACAAAGATATGAAGGTGACCTTCACCAATGGAAAAGTCAGCAACGTTGAATAATGTGCCCGCGCTTCGCCAACGGTACGCGCATGAGACAGGAATGAGGACAAGATGACCATGTACAGCTTTCGCAACGCGTTCAAGCACGGTTCGGCAGGACTGATTCTTGCCGGACTGCTGGGCACGACCTGCCTGGCAGGCGCATATCAAAAGAAACCGGCTGCGCCCGCTCCCAAGCCCGCGGCGCCCAAAGCGGCGCCCAAAGCACCTTCCGCCGCTCCAAAGACCGGCGGAAGCGCAGCTGGCGGCACGCACACAACCACCACGACTGGCTCGCATACCACTACGACAACCGGTGGCGCACACACGACTACAACAGCCGGTGGCTCTCATACGACTACAACAACCGGTGGCGCGCACACGACTACGACAACCGGTGGCGCGCACACCACCACGGCTGGTGGAGCACACCCAGGTGGAGCGGGTGCGGGAGCTGCCGGCCACGCCACCACCAAGACCGCCGGGCCCATCAACCGTCCCGCGCCCAAGGGCAGTACCGAGCATGTCACCAAGGGCGGCAGCGCCGTTCGCACCCGCCCCGGAGGCAAGGTCAGCGACGTGCATGACGCCAGGAGGGGCATGGACACCCATAACAACCTGGGCGGCGGACGCAGGGTCTCCACGCAGCGCCGTGACGGCAGCCGGATGGTTTCAGAGCGGGGCCGCCGCGGATATGTGGAGCGCGGCTATAGTTACCATGGCCACGATTTCGCCCGGCGCTCCTACTTCTACCATGGCCACGAGTACAACCGCTTCTATCGCGGCTACGGCTACCACGGAATGATGTTGAACGTGTACGCGCCCGGCTTCTACTTTTCCCGGGGATTCTACGGCTGGGCCTACAACCCATGGGCCGCGCCAATCACCTTTGGATGGGGATGGGCAGGCAATCCCTGGTTCGGCTTCTACGGCGGATACTTCCAGCCCTATCCGGTCTATCCCTCCGCCGCCTTCTGGCTAACCGACTACATTGTCTCGCAGGATTTGCAGGCCGCCTACGCTGCGCATCAGGAAGCACAAGAAGAAGCCGGCGCTCCTCCACCGGCAGGCGGACAGCCTGTGCTTACCCCCGAAGTGAAGCAGATGATCGCCGACGAGGTGAAGGCCCAGTTGGCGCTTGAAAATCAGGAAGCCACACAGAATGCCGCCAACCAGGACATCGATCCCGGCTCCAGCGGCATCGCTCGCCTGCTCAGCGACGGCCGTCCCCACGTCTTCGTGGCCGGCGGCAACCTGGATGTAACCGACGCCTCCGGACAGGAATGCGTGGTGAGCGACGGCGACACGCTTCAAATGCGCGAGGCTCCCGCCGCCGACGCAACTTCGGCGAACCTGGTCGTTCTCTCCAGCAAGGGCAACCCCGAGTGCCAGATCTCCCTCACCGTGCAGGTTCAGTTGACCGACCTGCAGGAGATGCAGAACCACATGCGCGAGACCATCGATCAGGGCCTGAAAGATCTTCAGGACAAGCAGGGCTCGGGCGGTGTACCCGCGCTTCCGCCGTCCGCGTCGGCCCCGCCGGTGCAATCGCAGTATGCCGCTGCCGCGCCTCCGCCGGATCCCAACGTGGGAGCGGACCTCCAGGCCCAGGACCAGCAGGCCGCGCAGTCTGAAAAAGACGTGGCCGCCGAGGCTGCTCAGGATAGCGGTGGAGCAGCCCCGCCCGCAGGCGCCGCCGATGCAGCTCCGCCCGCTCCCGCTGGTCCTCCTCCATCTGTCGAGTTGGGCCAGACCACTGACCAGGTTAAAGCGGCCCTCGGCGCGCCTACCAGGATCGCCAATCTGGGACCCAAGGTCATCTACTACTACAACGGCATGAAAGTCACCTTCAAAGACGGCAAGGTGAGCGACGTGCAGTAGTTCGTGCGGCGCGGGAGGGGATCGTCGATTCCCTCCCGCACCTCATTAGAGCTGCAAACGAATCCCGGCATCGCATGTCGAGCAAGCTCTAACTGCCCACGACGGCAAACAACCCAGGCAGCACTTCTCCGGCCTTCCCCTCCACCACATGCGTAAACGCCGACGCATTCAGCGGCGCCTCGGGCCCTACATACACCGTCCGCGCACCACCCTGCCGCGCCCAATGCACAAAGTTAGCCGCCGGATACACCGACCCCGAAGTCCCCACCACCACCATCAACGACGCCTTCGCAATCTCCCGCTGAATCCGATCCATCTCCAGCGGAATCTCGCCAAAGAACACAATATGCGGCCGCATCCGCGCCCCGCACGAGCAGCGTCCCACGGCGCTCAGGCTCTTGTACACCATGTGATCCGTCACCGGCGGTTCGCCGCACTCGTCCCCGCAGCGCGATTTGGCCAGTTCCCCATGCATGTGTACCAGCCGCTTGCTTCCCGCCCGCTCATGCAGGTCGTCCACATTCTGTGTACAAAGAAAGAAGCGCTCGCCCAGTTTATGTTCGAGCTCCGCCAGTGCGATGTGCGCCGGGTTCGGCTGAGCCTTTGCGCCGTCCGCACGCCGCTGCGAATAAAACTCCCACACCAGCCCCGGATTGCGCTCCCATGCTTCCGGCGTGCAAACATCCTCAATGCGGTGCCCCGCCCACAATCCATCCGAAGCGCGAAACGTAGGCAGCCCGCTCTCGGCGCTGATGCCGGCGCCGGTGAGCACAAAGACATGATCGGTGGGGCTGATCGAGATTGCAGTCATGGTCCTTTCCTTAGCTTTCAGCGATCAGCTCGATATTGCGCGTGTCTGCATTGGCTCTACGACGAACCAAGCCCGGGCCGGGGCAACAAACTGATCGCTGACAACTGATCACTGACAACTGTTTTTACGGCTCCAGCAGGATCTTGCCCGTCGTCTTCCGTTCTTCCAGATCGGTCTGCGCCTGTGCGACGTCGGCCAGATCGTACACAAACTCGGTCCGCAGTTTGAGTTCGCCCTTCGACGCCCAGCCCAGCACATCGCCGGCGCGCCACTCGAGCTCGGCCCGCGTGGCGATGTAGTGCCAAAGCGAAGGCCGGGTCACAAACAGCGATCCCTTCCCATTGAGCTGAGTCAGGTCGAAGGGTGGCACCGGGCCGCTGGACGCGCCAAACAGCGCCAACAATCCACGCGGACGCAGGCAGTTCAGGCTCTGATCGAAAGTCGTTTTGCCCACCGAGTCGTAGACCACATCGACTCCCTTGCCCCCGGTGAGCCGCTTGACCTCCGTCTCGAAATTCTCCTCTGTGTAGAGAATCACAGCGGAAGCGCCCGCCTCGCGCGACAGCTCCGCTTTGGCATCCGACGAGACCGTTGTAATCACCCGCGCACCCAACCGCACCGCCATCTGCGTCAGCAGCAGGCCAACGCCGCCGGCCCCGGCATGCACCAACGCGGTGTCGCCTGCCTTGAGCGGAAAGGTCGAATAAGCCAGGTAGTGCGCCGTCATTCCCTGCAGCATGGCGGCAGCCGCCTGCTCCATGCTCAGGCCGTCCGGCATCTTCACCAGTTGTGCCGCCGGAACCAGCGCATACTCGGCATAGCTGCCCAGGACGCTGGAAGATGCTACAGCGTCCCCCGTGGCGAACCCATTCACGCCTGGACCAAGCTCCTCAACCGTGCCCGCGGCTTCGCTTCCGGGCGTCAGCGGCAGCGCCGCCTTGTATACGCCCTTGCGAAAATAAATCTCGACGAAGTTGACCCCGATGGCTTCCACGCGGATCAACACCTGCCCCGGTCCCGGCTGCGGGATGGGCAAATCGGCCAGCTTCAAAACCTCCGGCCCGCCTGTTTCGTGAATCTGGATCGCTTTCATCTCAAGCCCAGAATGCACCTTGAGGCCCGGTCACTGCAAGCGGAGCCCTAGCCCGTGAGCTTGGCGCTGGCCAGACGGTTCAGGCTGATGCCCTGCTCAGCCGCCTCCAATGCAAGCGCCCGATGGACATGGGGAGGAATCCGAACACGAAACTCGCCGCTGTAGCGCTTCTCGGCCAAAGGAGTCGGCGGGGCCTCGCCATTGGTCCTCATATCGTCCACGGCCGCAGCCACAATCCTGCGCGCGCCGGATAACGCGGCCTCGGGACTCGATGCCAGCCAGCTTAGCGAAGGAAACTCCGCGCAGAGGCCAACGTATTCACCGTCTTCCGGCGACCAGGTTACCCGATAGGTATAGCGGTCAAGATCCTTCGTTCTCACTTCAGCATGCGCCTCGCGCGCTCTAATTTCCGATCCACACCCATGGTACCAATAATGGAACCATCGGATGATTTTGAAAATCAAGCGGATGAACGGCTCGCCCAGAACGGAGTTCCGTCAAAAATGAAAAGCCCCACCCAGACAATGTCCAAGCGGGGCTTTTCTAATCCCTTAGTCCCTTAGTCCCTAGTCCCTGTTTTTAGAACCCGCCTTCCCGCTCCTCTGACAGCAGGCTTTGCTCCTCCGGCGAAGCCAGACGCACCAGGCGGTCGATGGCGTAAGGCGTTGGATGCTGGCTGGTGAAATAGTGCCTCACCTGCAACTCGCCCAACATGCCGATGGCAAGCATCTGCAGGCCGGCCACAATCAACACCGCGCCAATCACGAACATCGGTCCATGCTGATCCATCACGTTCTGGTGCGGCTCAAGCACTTTCATCGCCAGCAGGTAGGCTGAGATCGTGCTTCCCGCCATGATCCCCAGCGCACCGAGTCCACCGAAGAAATGCAGCGGCCTGCTCATGTACTTAAGCAGGAAGCGGACGGTCAGCAGATCGAAGAAGACCCGAAAAGTGCGGCCGATGCCGTAATGGCTCTTGCCCTTCTCGCGGTTAATATTCCTGATCGGAATCTCGCAGATCGATGCGCCATACCAGCTTGCCAAAGCTGGAATGAAACGGTGCATCTCGCCATACAGAGGAATATTCTGGATCACCTCGCGGCGATAAGCCTTGAACGTGGTGCCGAAGTCGTGAATGTCCACGCCCGACAACCTGGCCATCAGCCAGTTGGCGCAGCTTGAGGGAATCCGACGCAGGAAGAAGTTGTCGATCCGATCCTTGCGCCAGCCCGAAACCACATCGTATCCCTCCTCCAGCTTTTCAAGGAAAGCGGGAATATCGTTCGGGTCGTGTTGCAGATCGCCGTCCATGGCCAGAATGAACTCGCCCGAGGCATGGTCAAACCCGGCAGCCAGCGCCGATGTCTGCCCGAAGTTTCGCCGCAGCTTCACCACCAGCACGCGGCTATCTACCGCCGCAATCTCTTCCAGCAACTTGTAGGTGCGATCGTTCGAACCGTCCTCCACCAATACCAGTTCGAAACTTTCGCCCACTTGTTCCATCACCTGTTTCAGGCGGGCGTAGAGCGCCGTGACGTTCTCTTCTTCGTTGTGAAACGGCACGACAATGGAATATTTCGCCATATCGTTTCCTTAGATGCAAATCAGGTTAAAAAAGATTACATTTTGTGCCGCGATATAATCCCAATCATCCAAAAAGATGGATGCCGCCGAACCACACGGCTCAAAATCAGCTTACCGGTCGAGCTCGTCGAGCATTCCTTGCATCTCGCTCTGCGCATGGCTGTTGCCGGCCCGCGCCGCGCATCCTATGCCGGCCTTTAGACGCTCGATCGCCTCTGCCGTCCGTCCCGCATTGGCCAGCGTCTGTGCCGCCATGAAGTAGCCGGCAGTGTAATCCGGGTCGAATGCCAGCAGCGTGTCGAACTCGTTCACTGCCGCGGCTGTCTCGCCCCGCTGGGCGAGTTCCATCGCTATCCCATATCGTGCAAAGCTGTTCTTCGGGTCCAGCGCCAGAATCTCTCTTAATCCCGTAATCTTGTCCATTCCCTCGATTTCAGACCCGCTTGGGCTCTGTCCTATTTGCGTAATTGGCTGCGATTGCCGAAACTGGAACTGTATGCCTGACCGGAACGGCCGCCGCCTGTCCCATTGTAACTGGACCGCAGTCATGAACCGGACTTAGGTCGCGGTCACCCGGAATCCCAACCAATCAGGCAAGGGAGAATTCGCAGAATGAGTGCCTCACCAGCCAGCCCCACCGCCCGCACCGTGGCCAATTCGCAATCGGAGATGACGGAGATCATCCTCCCCAACGACACCAATACCCTCGGCAACCTGCTCGGCGGGCGCCTCATGCACTTTATCGATCTCACCGGCGCCATGGCCGCCTATCGGCATTCCCGCACCCACGTCGTGACCGCGGCAATGGACCACATTGACTTCATCCGCCCCGTGCACCTGGGCGACCTGCTCACCCTCAAGTCCAGCGTCAACCGCGCGTTTTCCACGTCGATGGAAGTCGGCGTCAAGGTCTGGGCCGAAAACACCCTGACCTCCACGCTCTGCCACGTGGCCAGCGCCTACCTGGTCTTCGTTGCCATCGACAAGGAGGGCCGACGCCAGAAGGTTCCCGGTCTCATTCCCGAAACTCCCGACGAAATCCGCCGCTATGAAGGCGCTCTGCGCCGCCGCGAACACCGTGAGGCCGAAGCCAATCACCGCAAGCAGGCCAAGCTCGAATCCGCCGCACAGGATGAAACGGCCGTCCTCAAACCTTAATCAGAGAGAGCAAGAACAGTTTTATCCCGAACCACGGTTTTTATAAGGAGCAACAAGAACACTATGGCCCACTCACCAGCTATGCCTTCGCCGGTAGCATTGCCCGGCGTCTCCAAGATCGTCGCAGTCGGTTCCGGCAAGGGCGGTGTCGGCAAAACCACCGTCGCCGTCAACCTGGCCATTGCACTCTCGCGGCTCGGCCAGCGCGTCGGCCTCATCGACGCCGACATCTACGGCCCCAATGTCCCGCTCATGATGGGCTCATCCCAGCAGCCCAAGGTCGGCGCAGGCAACCGCATAGAGCCCAATCTCACCCACGGCATCAAAACCATCTCCATCGGCTATATCTCGCCCGGAGACAAGCCCCTCGTCATGCGCGGACCCATGNNGGCGCCGTCGTCGTCTCCACGCCCAGCGACGTCAGCCTCGAAGACGCGCGCAAGGCCCTCCAGATGTTCGCGCAGGTCAATGTCGAGGTCCTCGGCATCGTCGAAAACATGAGTCACTTTACCTGCCCGCACTGCCACCACGAGATCGACATCTTCTCCCGCGGCGGCGCCGAGCGCACCGCGCAGCAGTTCAACATCCCATTTCTCGGATCCATCGAGTTGATCCCCGCCATCCGCGAAGGCGGCGACCGAGGACTGCCAGTCGCGCTGGCCGGCCCCAAGAGCCCCCAGGCAGCCGAGTTCTACGCCATCGCTGAAAAACTGATGGTCCGCGCCGAAGCCGCCGCTGCCGCCGCAACCGACGTCATCGAGATAAGCTAGGGCGGTTGGATCGCACACGCAAAGAGAGCGAGGCGCAAGCCCCGCTCTCCTTCCGCGCAANNCGCGCAAGCGCCGTCCGCCCCACCGCAGGTGGCTAGCGCCAGTGCCCTTCCCGCATTTCCCAGTGATCGTGTACGCGAACCCAGCGGTGAGCAACCCAGTGTGCGCCCGGATGCGGTGGGCGATCCCACCGGCCCGGAACCCAGACGTACGCCCCGCCGTCCCAGCGATGGTATCCGTCAATCCACACAAAGCCCCTGTCCGGCGGTGGTGGACGACGCTCGACAATCGGCGCCGGGGGCGCAATGCGAACTACGATCTGCGCAAACGTAGCCGCAGGCACAAGCACGAAAGCAAGCAATACTGCCAGTGCAATCTTCTTCATGGCTAACCAAATCCTCCAGGGGGTTTTCAGTATCTCCGGAATTCCGCTTAACGTCCGGCCCGTTGTACTGTTCAACGGCTTGCCGACGGAATAGTTGCGTTTCGAAAATGGTTGCGACCGGGGATCACCGGCTTGAGCGACCCACCGTTCCCGTTAGATGCAATCCTGGAAAACGGCGTGGCCCGCCCCGCTGTGGAAAATCGGGTGATTTTCAAGCCACCTGCGCAACCGCCTCGATCTCCTCCGTCAGCGCCTCTGCCGCCTCCACGCATGCCCCGCGGCCTGCGTCCAGGTGCGTCACCAGGCGAATCGCATCCCGTCCCACCGTGCTGATCAGAATGCCGCGCGCNNCCCAGCGCCTTGCGGAAGAGCCGCGCCCGGTCCATCAGCTCCGCCGACCCGGTCAGCATCGACCCCACGGGCGCGCCCAATCCCTTCGACAGGCAAAACATGACCGTATCGAATCCGCGCGTCAGCGTCTTCACATCC
>PMWR01000628.1 GCA_003166055.1 Acidobacteriaceae bacterium | reverse complement strand
CCTATGAAATCAAACTTGATTCAAAGGGCCCGGTCCAAGTTTCCGGTACTACAGCGAGGGTTCCCGTCCGATTGACATTTGAGAACTCCAGCGCAACGTCGCATGAAGAGCTGGAAAAAAGCGCAAGCCTGACCTTCGTGAAGCAAAATAACCAATGGTACTTTGCCAACTACGACTTTCTTAAAGCGAGCCCGGTTGAAATCGTCATATTCGGCTGGGGAATGCTCTTCGCGGCAACTTGGACATTTCTCGTCTTGCGCAAATGGCGCGCTTTGCGCAAGAAAAGAACTGGCCCCTTTGAATTGTCAGGCGCGATCTCGGATTACTTTCACTCTCTCAATCCATTTTCATGGTTTCGCGAGAACTGACTGTGAGGGCTGGTTTCAAACCATCCTCCCATCCCAACGAAATGGCTGTTTGGAAGGATTCTGTTTTAGCCGTGCACAACTACTTCAACTACTTCACCGAGATCGAAGAGCGCTTCCAGCAGCGGCGCGGCTCCATCCTTCTGCTTTCCACACTCGACTGGGCGCTCATCGAAATCTGGCGCGAAGCCGGCATCCCTCTCGACGCAGCCCTGCGCGGCATCGATGCCGCCTTCGACAAATATGAAGCTCGCCAAAAGCGCGGCCGCATGCGCCGCGTCAACGGCCTCGCCTGGTGCGCGCAAGCCGTGATGGAAGCCGCCGAAGAACTCCGCGAAGCCGCCGCCGGCTCAGCAGCTCCTGCCACCGAGCCCCGCGAGTCCGGCTTCGAGCACAAGCGCGTCGCCGTCCATCTTGAATCCGCCGCAACCGCCCTCGACGCCGCCACCGTCGCTCCTGAAGCCTGCGCCGCAACCGCCCTTCGCCTCCGCGAACTGGCCGCCGAAGTGCGCGCCAACAAATCCAACGACATGGAAGCCCTCGAGCGCACCCTCACCGTGCTCGAAGAAAAGCTCTTCACCGCGCTTCATGCCGCCGCCCCTGAAGAACTGCTGGTCGGCCTCAAGGAACACGCCGCGCACGAGCTGGCTCCCTATCGCGCCCGCATGGGCGCCGTCCAACTCCGCCAGGTCGAGCGTCAATTTGTGCAGAAGCAGCTTCTCGTCCAATACGGCCTGCCGCGCCTCAGCCTCTTCTACATGAGCCAGCAATGAGCCCACGGAAACCACAGACCGTGCGCCGGAACAAGACGCGAGGGTCTTCTGAAGAACTCCGCCCGGATACGGCCGTGCGAAAGGGCACGACTTCAGTCGTGCCGAAAACGCCAATGAATGAACCTGGGGCTTTAGCCCCTGAGGAAAAAGGCATTCGTCCCGGCCACGCTCACCCAATTCTTCCTCAATCCCAGCTCGTCAACATCGAAAAACCCGTCTACGGCGGCGCATTCCTCGCCCATGTTGAAGGCAAGGCCGTCTTCGCCCCCCTCACGCTGCCCGGCGAGCAGGCGCGCGTCCGCATCACCCACGACAAGCGCGGCTACTCCACCGCCGAGCCCGAACAGATCGTCATCATCGCTCCCCAGCGCATCGCTCCCGCCTGCCGGCACTTCGGAGCCTGTGGCGGCTGCCAATATCAGCACACCGGTTACCAGACCCAGTTCGCCTTCAAGCAAGCCATTCTTCGTGAATCCCTCGACCGCGCCGGAGTTCCAATTTCCGGCGAAATCGACATCCTCTCCGCCGATCCCTGGCATTACCGCAATCGCATCCGCCTGGCCTTCGACGCGGCGGGAAATCCCGGCTACCGCGGCCGAAGCTCGCACGCGATCGTTCCAACCAGCGAGTGCCCCATCGCCGCGCCGTTGCTTTTCGAAGCCGCGCAGGCTTTTGCGGACGTTGCCCGCCAAGCCGCCCCAGCCCTGCATCCCACCGAGCTTGCTCTCTTCTGCGACCCGGCCGAAACCGCCCTCCAGGCCAGCATCTTCACCACCGCCGCTAAAAGCAATCGCTTCGATCAGCTCATTCAAGCCTGGCGCGAGCGCATCCCCGCCCTCACCGGCGCGGAGCTTCTCCTTGAACCCCGCCCCGGCAAGAACGCCCACCCCCCGCGTACCGTAGCCCAATGGGGCGCAACCTCCCTCACCTACCGCGCCGCCGGGTTCGATTACCGCGTCGACCACGGAGCTTTCTTCCAGGTAAACCGCTGGCTCGTCGATTCCCTTGTCGACCGAGTCACCGCCGGCCACAAAGGCTCGCTCGCGTGGGATCTTTTCGCCGGTGTCGGTCTCTTCGCCCGCGCACTCACCGCCAACTTCACCCGCGTCGTAGCCGTAGAGTCCGCGCCCTCCGCTACCCAGGCCCTCGCCGCCAACCTCAAAGGCGCCCGCGGCGTCCCCATCCGCGCCACAACCCTCGACTTCCTTCGCTGCACCCCCCAACCCACTTCACCCCGGCCTGATCTGATAGTTGTGGACCCGCCCCGCGCTGGCCTGGGCCCCGAAATCACCACACTCCTCGCCCAGGTTGCCGCCCCGGCGCTCGTCTACGTCTCCTGCGATCCCGCCACACTCGCCCGCGACCTCCGCGACCTGATGGCNNCCCCTGATAGGCTTATCAGCCATAGAATCCTTTCAATTTCCATGGCCTTCAAGTCTCAGGCAAGATGCAAGCCAACTCCACCAACTCCGGCCAACCTCCCAACCCTCCCGCTTTCTCCAGCCTGAGCACCGTACCCCTCTTCCACGCCGCCTGCCTCTTCGCCGCCGGCATAGCCATCGCCCACTGGCTCTGGATCCGCCCCAGCCTCGTCCTCATTGCGCTGGCTCTCGTCGCCGCACTTTGCGGTCTCGCGGCCTTCCGCGCCCAGCGCGTCGCCTGGCTCCCGCTCGCCGTCCTGTGGCTCCTGCTCGGCGCGGGTTGCGCCTCAATCGAGCCCCATCCCGCTCCCGCGCCAGCCCTCGCCGCACTCTCTGACGGCCTCCTTCGCACCGTCGAAGGTACCATCGTCGACGCCGGCCCCGTCCGCAGTGAAATCAACCAAAACCTGCCCGATCCCGGCGAATCCACCACCCCCGCTCCCGAACAGCAACCCTCCCAGCGCATCGACCTCCGCGTCTCCACTCTTGAAACCGTCACCGACGCCGAAGACCTCCAAACGCCCGTCTCCGGCAGTGTTCGCCTCACCATTCGCTGGCCGGCCAGCCAGCCCAGCCAATCCGAACCCAAGCCCTTTCAATGCGGTGACCGCGTCCGCGCCGTCGTCCGCCTGCTTACGCCCGAGGTCTACCACGACCACGGCGTCTGGAGCCGCGCCGACTACCTCCTCGACCAGAACATCACGTCCACCGCGACCCTCCCCATCACCCAAATTGACCGCCTTGGCGCCTCGCCCACTCACTCCCTCGCCTGCCGCATCCACGCCCTCCAACAGGTATCCAGTGCCCACCTTCTGTCCCTTCCCGCCGCCATGCGCCGCCTGCCTGCTTCCCTGCGCCTCTCCCAGGACGACGCCGTCATGCTCGCCGCCATGGTCACCGGCGACCGCACTTACCTCACCCACACCCTTCGCGTTGGATTTGAGCGCACCGGCTCCTTCCACATGCTGGTCGTCTCCGGCTTTCACCTCGCCATCGTCGCCGGATGCATCTTCTGGCTCGCCCGCCGCCTGCGCCTGCCTCGCGTCCCGGCCACGCTCCTCACCATCCTGGCCTCCTTCGGCTACGCGCTCTTCACCGGCTTCGCTACGCCCGTCCAACGCTCGCTTTGGATGGTCACCCTCTACCTGCTCGGCCGCCTTCTCTATCGCGAACGCAGCCCCCTCAACACCATCGGATTCGCCTCCCTCTGCCTGCTCGCCGTCAGTCCCCGCAGCCTTTTTGACGCCAGCCTGCAAATGACCCTCCTCGCCGTCGTCGCCATCGCCGGAGTCGCCGCCCCGCTGCTTCAGGCCTCCATCCACCCCTACCTCGCTGCCTCGCGCAACCTCCGCCTCGTCGCCATCGACGCCAAGCTCTCCCCGCCGCTCGCCCAGTTCCGCATCACCCTCCGCATGATCGCCACTGCCCTGCAAGGCGCGGCCAACGCCGCCATCGCCTGGCGCGTTTTCCCTTCAACTCTCCGCTTCCTCTTCCGCGTCGCTGAACTCCTCGTCGTCTCCTGTGTCGTTGAACTCGCCATGACCCTCCCCATGGCCATCTACTTTCACCGCATCACCCTCTTCGCCCTGCCGGTGAATCTCTTCATCCTGCCTCTGCTGCTGGTTCTTATGCCGGCCGCGCTGGTCACGCTACTGGTTGCCGTCGCCTGGCCCGCCGCCGCTTTCATCCCCGCCATGCTCGTCGCCCTCCCGCTTCACTTTGGAACAGGACTGGTGCGCATCTTCGGTTCCCTGACCCTCGGCGACATACGCATCCCCGCCCCGCTCCTTAGCCAATCGTTCGCATTCTGCCTGCTGCTCGCCGCAGCCATCGCTCTCGCCCACCGCGCGCAAGCCCAAAGTCCCAACGCCGCGGGTGCCCCAGGTCCCGATTCTGGGACCTGGGAATTCACAGCGCCCACTCGGCTGAATCCTCCAATAGCTGAATCAAGGAGAAATTCCCTATGCCGCGCGAGATTCTGTGGACNNGTCCCGATTCTGGGACCTGGGAAGCCTCAAACCTCAATCAGTCTCGTTCGCGCAGAAGTCTCCAGCTGCGTCTCGCAACCTGGGCCGCTCTCCTTCTCGCCGCCGTCGCCGCCATCCTCCCCCGTCCCATCGATCACCCCCGTGACGCCTTGCTCATGGAAGCCATCGACGTAGGCCAGGGCGACTCGCTGCTCCTCATCACCCCCGACGGCAAGACCCTGCTCGTTGACGGCGGCGGCTTTGGCGGAGGCCCGCGCCAGGCCCCGCAAGCCTCCTCAGAAAACTTCGATATAGGTGAAGAAGTGGTCTCTGAAGTTCTCTGGTCGCGCGGCATCCGCCATCTCGACGCGGTCGCCCTCACCCACGCCCACTCCGACCACATGGGAGGCCTGCCCGCCGTCCTGCGCAACTTCCATCCCACTGAATTATGGGTCGGCAACAACCCCCGCTTCGGCGCCTACAACGACCTGCTCAATGAAGCGGCCAATCTGCACGTTCGCGTCCGCACGTTCCGCGCCGGCGACGCGTTCAACTTCGGCGCAACCCGGATCGCCGTTCTCGCGCCTTTCCCCAACTACCAGCCCGGCCCCACGCCCACCAACAACGACTCGCTCGTCCTCCACATGACCTATGGCGCAACCTCAGTCATGCTCGAAGGCGACGCCGAAGCCCCTGTCGAGCAAGCCATGTTAGCCGAACCCGATCTCCAAAGCACGCTGCTCAAAGTCGGCCATCACGGCAGCGTCACCTCCACGCGCCCCGAGTTCCTCGCTCGCGTTTCCCCGCAGTGGGCCGTCATCTCCTGCGGACTTCACAACCGCTACGGCCATCCCCGCCAGGAAATCCTCGCCGAACTCCAGGCCGCCCACGTCCGCACCTACCGCACCGATTTAAACGGCGCAGTCTGCTTCCTCCTCAACGGCAAATCCGTTATCCCCAACCCCCTCTGCGGCTGGTAACAAGCGTCCTGAAGCGTTTGCTCTACCGGCCGGTTCCGAAATCCAGCAAGCCGCCTGGTTCCTTGACCACGACATCGAAGCCAACACTGCTCTCATCCACATGAGAATGCTTCTATTGCACGGATCAAGCCAAGGGTTACACTTTCTGGGCCGGTCGCAACAGGAGAAAACCCATGCTCAATCGCCGCACATTTCTGAAAACCGGTTTAACCACCGGTGCAGCCGCAATTCCATTGGCTGCGGCACTCGATAGCCTGTGTCCGGTGGAAGCTCCCGGTCAGGTCGCCGACGGGTCTCCAGCCGCCCGCCCGTTGAATCTCGTCGCTCTGCCGCCTCGCATGCCTCCCATCGACCCATCGGCAGAACCCTGGCAGCAGCGGGTTCGCCGCGTCGGCCAGACCAACATGACCGAGCACGACCCCGCCGTGATGAACATCGAGGAGTGGGCCGATTATTGGCATTCCGCCGGCGCGGACATCGTCTTTATCAGTGTCACCGGCATCCTCGCCTTCTATCCCTCCAGGGTGCCGTTCCATCGCCATGGAAAATTCCTCAACAACCGCGACTTCTTCGGCGAATGCGTAACCGCGGCCCGCAAGCGCGGCATGCGCGTGGTTGCCCGCATGAGCCCCGACCTCAATTGGGGCGACGCATTGCAAGCCCATCCGGAGTGGTTCATGCGCAACAAGGACGGCTCCGCGCAGTTCAGCGAAGAAGAGCCGCGCCTCTTCAAAACCTGCATGTTCTCGAGGTACATGGACGACTACGTCCCCGCAATCATGCGCGAGGTCAACTCCCTCTACGAGGTAGACTGCCACTACACCAACGGATGGCCGTCGTGGACCATGCCTGAGTGCTATTGCGCAGTCTGCGCCAAACTGCCGCCGGCAAACACAGCCGCCTACTGGCGCGTCTTCAATGACCGCATCGTGGAACTCTGGCAAAAATACGATGCCATCGCCAAAGAGAAAAAACCAAATAGCTTCTACTTTGCAAATCTAGGCAGCAACGTTCACGCTGTGGCAAATCTCGATCGTCTGGGCAAAATCGCTGCCTGGTTCCAGGCCGACAATCAGGGCCGTACCAACGAAGAACCCGCTGTGTGGGGATGCGCCCTGCAAGGCCGCGTCTGCAATGCCGTGCTCGACGGCAAATTCTCCGCCAATGTGACCGCCGCTTACTCTACCGGCCTGGTGCGCTGGCGCAATGCAGCCAAGAACCCTGCCGAGGCGATGATGTGGATGAACGAGACGCTCGCCAGCGGCATGACTCCGTATTACCACTTCATCGGCTCTGAAGATGGCTTCGGCGAAGATCGTCGCTGGCAGAAGCCGGGCAAGGATTTTTTCCTCTGGATGGCGAAGCACGATGCTCATTTCAAGACCCGCCGCTCCATCGCCAACATCGGCGTAGTCATGGGACAAAGCACGCAGGTGCTCTATCCCGGCCCCGCCACGTCTCACTCGCGCACCTACATGCGGGATACGACCCACGGCATCTATGAGACATTGCTCATCGGCCGATTTGCTTTTGACTTTGTGCACGAAGACCGTCTCGAGCCGGAACGCCTGGGCAAATACCGTGCGCTGTTACTGCCCAACATCGCCGTGCTCAGCGACCGCCAGTGCGAGCAAATCCGCGAATTTGTGCGCCGCGGCGGTTCGATCATGGCCAGCTTTGAAACCGGCCTCTACGACCAGGACCGGAACCCGCGCGCCGATTTTCCACTCGGCGACCTGTTCGGCATCGGCAAGGCCGGCAATGTCGTCGGAACCAACGGCAATGCCTACTACAGCCGCATCGAGCGCCAGCATCCCATTCTTGACGGCTTCGCCAACACCAACTGGATCCCCGGCGCGCAAAATCGCGTGCCCCTCAAACCAATCCACGACGCGGTCCTCACCGTCGTCCCCGGCTTCGTGAATTATCCGCCGGAGTTGGCTTACCCGCCCATCTCGCACACCGACGAGCCGGCAGTGGTCCTGCGCGAATCCGGCTCAAGCCGCATCGCCTACTTCCCCGGCGATATCGAACGCACCTACTGGCTCACCGGCCACGGCGACCTTCTCCGCCTCATGCACAACACCATCCGCTGGATCACCGGCGACGAGCGCGTGGTCAGCGTTGAAGGCGAAGGCCTGGTCGAGTTGTTCGCCTGGGAAACGGCGCCCGGCTATGCCGTTCACCTGCTCAACTACACCAACCCCAACGCGCAACACGGCTGGATGCGATCCATCTATCCCCTCGGCCCGCAGACAGTCAGCCTCAAGCTCCCGGCAGGCGTCCGTCCGAAGTCAGTCGAGCTTCTTCGCCCAGCACAAAGCGTGTCAGCTCAAACCGTGCCATTCCACCTGGACGACCAGACTCTGCGCTTCACCATACCCAGCGTTCAGGACTACGAAGTAGCAGCCATCACCATCGCCTAACCGGGTTTTGAAAGGGCACGACTTCAGTCGTGCCAAAAGGTGCGGAGAAAAGCTTCGGGCTTTAGCCCCTGAGGGATGTTCTTTCTGGTCTGGCGGCATTGATCTAACCACTCTTGGTCTCACTGCCACCTACAATCGCCGCTTCATCTAAACGGCGCTGTCTGATTCCAGCTAAACGACAAACAGTCACTCAACCAGCGGTTTATCTACGGCGAGATGGTGTGGTCGGCGTCAATCGCCCGATCATCGGAGGAAAACCAAACGACATAGTAATCAGGAAGCAGCGGAGCAAATGGGTGCGAATAAACGTATTCGCTGGCGCAGCCCTTCGGAGGGCTAAAGTCTGCGCTGCATGCGCCTGCATGGTAGTTGGGTCTTCCGAATTGCGCTGCAACCGATGCACGCGACCCACCGGCGCGAATCGAATCAAAATGTCGCTCCACATAAGAGAACCGAGCAAACGAAATCGTAGTTCTCAGGCAAACGATGAGAAACAACCCCGAAAGCGATGCCACCGCAATCTGTTTCTTCGTCATTAGTCCTACTCTCTGCCTGAACGCGGGACTGAATAAGGAGAAGTGCCTCCATCGAAGGGCGTTCGACTGGCTCGAGTACCTACGCCACCTGCTCGATTGCCCCGTGGCGTAGACGAATCAACTCCTCAAACCGCAGCGCGGCCAAAGCGTAGGTGCGCCCTTGATCGTCACAGAACTCGACCTCCGCAACAGAAGGAGACAGGAACTCAACAACGGTCCCAACCTGCCCGCGCACCAGGCCACGCTCGGGCATGTCTTCGAGCAACGCAACCTCGGAAAGAAGCTCCAAATCTTGCATGTCCTCTCCTAAAGATTGAAGCAAGTTACAAACCGCTGAGCAGCCTCGCCTCATCGACCCTCTCCATCATAGGCCAATCTCAAAACCGCACCCGCATCCCCACCTGTATCTGCCGCTCCCGATAAAAATTCGTCGCGTTCACATTCAACGGCTGCCCAAAGGCCGTCGAATTCAACTTCAACCCCGTCAAAAAATTCAGCGATGGCAGCCCAGCCGGCGTCCCCAGCGCTGTCGGCGGGCTCCCCGACTCAATCGAATATCCAGTCGTCTCCAGCTCCGTCACATTCTGGTGGTTGAACAAATTAAAGCTCTCCACCAGCAATTCCAGTTTCCGCATCTCTCCCAGATCGAAGCTCTTGCCCAGCCGCATGTCCGCCTTCCAGGTCGCCGGATAGCGATAGGTATTGCGCCCAATGTTGTAGATCACCGCGTCGCTTCCCACGCCATAAATCCGGTTGTCCCCGCCCGAGCCGTTCATCCCCGGCCCCAGCCCCACAATCGGCGCACCCCCGCTCGTGAACTCCTCCGCCAGCGANNTGCGAATAGGTGTAGCGCGCATGCAGGCTCAGCCCGCGCCGTCCATAGCGCGTCAGCTTTACCATCGCCGCCTCATAGGTCGAATTCGCTTTGCTTGTAATCTGTCCGATCTGCTGATAGTTCTGGTCGAGCCATCCACACTGGCCGGCAACGTTCAACTGCGACCCGCTTGCGCAATTCGCCGCGGGCCACGACGCATAAAACGGCACCGTAATCTGCGCCGCCTTGATCGGCCCCAGCCCCGTATGCCCGCATTGCGTATTCCCCGGATCGGTCGGAGTCTCATCGCACACGTTGTAAGTCACAGTTTGCACCGCCGTCGGAACTCCTGCATTCGCGTCCATCGGCACCGGCAGCCGCCGCCCCAGGCTTACCATCGCGCTCGCTGTCAATTCAACATGCCCAGGCAGCCCCTCCTCAAGCGCCGCTACCGCCTGGTGCACCTCCGGATTGCGGAAACCCTGCTCAAATTCAACCGCCCCCGGCTTCACAACGCTCTCGGGCGACCCCGCCCACCCGCAGTTTGCCGCCACCGGCATCACGCACGGAAACGGCGGAGCATTGCTGGTCGCTGTGCCCGTGTTCAACCCGTCCGTAGGCCGCACAAAAAAGTTCAAATCGCCATTGAGCGAACCCGTCTGCGTCAGCGCCGTCTCCAGCGTTGCGTTCTCCGTCCGGCCAAAGTACATGCCGTAGCCCATCCGCAGCACCGGCCAGTGTCCCTCCGCACTTCCCAGCGCCATGCTGATCCGCGGACCCCAATCGCTACCCAGCCCTGGCATCCTGCCCGCCAACGGAAGCTCCGGGTTGGCCAGCGCCGCAATGGGCGGCGGCATCTGCTCCAGGTCCCACCGCAATCCGGCAGAGAACACCATCAGCTTCTTCGCTTGCCACTGCGCCGTCGCAAACCCCGCCCAGTCGTTGGTGCTCAAATGCCAGTTTGCCGGCCCCACAACTTGCGAGAAGTAGGAATAACACGGCAGAGAACCAAGCCCCCGCAGACCGCCTTTCGTATCCCGCCAAACCTTCCCCGTCTGGTCGCAGTTATGCTGGTTATCCGGGTCCAACACCCCCAACGATCCAAACGCGCCATACACCAGCGCGTCCGAAGCAAAGTTCTCCACGCTGGCGTAGGAGTAGGTTCCCGTCTCATTGCGCAACAGGTTCGTTGCATCGGAGTTATGCATCAAATCGAAGCCTGCCTTCACCAGCACGCTGCCTCTTACCCAGTCCAGGCTCTCCTGCCCCTCAAAGAGCCGTTCATCCGGATAGCTCCCCTGCCCGAACCGCGCGGGATCGCCGATCGTGAATCCGTATCGATTGTCCACATTGATCTGCGGTAACTGCCCCCACAGATTCGGACCGAGAAACGTCTGCTCAAACCCCGACGGCCTCTCCGCGTGCGTGCTCAGGACGTTCCGCCCCATCGACCCCTGGCTCACCGCCAGCAGATTCGGAGTCAGAAATGCCTCCCACCGTCCCAGCAGCCACTCCTCGCTGGCCTCGCTCGTCCCAAAACTATTGGCCCCGTAACTCTCTGAAACCCGCGTCAATCCCCCGCCAGGTGAATCCCACGTCGCGCCAATCCCCTCCAGCGTGAACCGGTGCCGCTCCGCCGCCTTCCAGTCAACCCTCCCAAATCCCACCCACTGCACAGCCGTCCGAGGCGCCGGCCCCAGCAGCCCGTCCAGCGTCTCCAGCATCTTTGAGTAGGCCGCCAGCCCCTCGGCCACCGGATTCGTGGCGCTCAACCCCAGCCGCGCGCTCAGCACCTGCATCTGGTCGTCCGAAGGCTGCGCAAAGAACTCCGCCGGATACTTCACCGTAGCCAGCCCCGGATCGTTGCGCCGGTAGCCATCCAGCGCCGCAAACCAGAACAGCTTGTCCCGCCGGATTTGGCTCCCCAGCCCAACACCCCAGACCATCTCATGGTCCGGCGGCGTATACGGTTCCGCTGTAAACGCCGGCGTAGTCGTCTCCGTTGCCGGCGCGCTCTCCTTCACCCATTGCGTAAACGGATTCTGCGCCCCCCATGTGTTTTGCCGGTCAAACAAAAACCCCTGCCCATGCATCCCGTTGCCACCGCCCCGTGTCTCCCCGCTCCGCGTCGCCACACCCATGCGCCCGCCCGCGCTCCGTGTCCCCCCGGCCTCTGCATTCCCCTGAGCCGTCTCGACCTCGCGGATGGCCGCCTCGGCAATCACCGATCCCCGGCCGCCAGCCCACGCCTGCCCCATCGCATTCTGGTCAGCCCCGCTCCCCGCAGCTATTCCAGATCCACGACTGCCAAAAGCCAGCCGTGTCGATGCCCCATCCAACGTGGTCTCCGCAGGCTCCTTTCCAGCTCCTTGCAAAGACACCTGCGCATTTCCCCCCGCCGCTGCCGGCGTATCCAGCACAAAATCCTGCCACCGCCGCCCGCTCGCCGGCAGCGCCTGCAGTTGGTTGCCCGTCACCGCTGTCGTCACCGCCGGCGCAACCGGATCGACACGCTGAGCCGCAGCCATCGCAGCCTCATTTGGATGCTCATTTGACCCCAGTCCCGCCGGCGCCCCCAGCAGCGGCAACCTCAGCACCGGCAAACCCAGCAACGGCTCCAACTCCAATGTCGCCACTGCGCCCCGGGATTCCACAGCCAACCCATTGTCCCCGCGATGAAGCACCGGGACGAGCAAAACGCGCATCTCCGGCGACGCCGCCCCGGCCAGCAAAACCGGCGGCAGTGCCCGCTCGCTCATCGCCATCTCCAGCAGCGGCGAGGTCTCAGCAACCGCAGCTACATCCAGCCGCGTCTCCACCACCCGCAGACCGTCGCCCGCTGAATGGCCCAGAGCCCTCAGCGCCTCAAGAGCCCTCAGCGCCAAGATAGCTTGATTTTCACTTTGGATTGGCTGCGCCGGCGCCGCCTCGAACTCCATCGCCGCCTGCACTCGAGCCTCATGTCCAGCGGCAACAACAATATCCGCCAGCCGCCCCCGTCCCAGCGCGCTCTCCGCCTCCAGCGCGTACGCGCCCGCTTCCAGCCCCGCAAACCGGTAGGCCCCGTTCTTCCCTGTCGTCGTTCGCGTTTCGGCTCCGGTAGCCTCGTTCCGCACCACCACCGTCGCCCCGGCCAGCGGCGCGGAGTGCACGTCCGTCAGCCTGCCCGCCAGCGAGCCCGTCTCCCCCGTTGCCGCCTGTCCAGCCTGCGCCCGCCCAACTGGCGCCGGCCAAGCCAGCATCAGCAGAGCAGCCGCAGCCCAACCCCAACTCCCTCTTACCCCCGCCATCGAGATCCTTCTCGCGGCAGACCCTGGGAAAACCTGCGACACACGGATTGCGCCCGCTCTACGGCGGCTTCAAAAAATGGGTGCCCAAGCCGCGGCACCTACCCAAGCCCGCTTCTCGCCACCCCAAATCACCAAAAGTGAAGTTGCAAACGATTGTAAGCCTCCTCCGGTAAACTGAATAGACGGCCAGTCACAGCTGTGACCAACAGCACAATTCAGGCCGAACCGATCCCTGATCTCCGACAACTGACAACTGAAAACTTACAACTGAAAACTGGTTCTTAATGTTCATCGATGAAGCAAAAATCCGAGTAAAAGCCGGCGACGGCGGCAATGGCTGCATGGCCTTCCGCCGCGAAAAGTTCGTCCCCCGCGGCGGTCCCTCCGGCGGCGACGGCGGCCGCGGCGGAGACGTCGTCATGGTCTCCTCCCAGCGCCACAACACCCTCATCCATTTCCGCTACAACCCTGAACACAAAGGCCAGCGCGGCGAACACGGCATGGGCTCCAACTGCACCGGCCTTGACGGCCGCTCGGTCACCCTCCAGGTCCCTGTAGGCACAGCCCTTTACGACCAGGAAACCGGCGAGCTCATCCACGACTTCCAGACCCCCGACGAGGAAGTCGTAATCGCTCGCGGCGGACGCGGCGGACGCGGCAACCAGCACTTCGCCACCCCCGTCCACCAGGCTCCCCGCGAACACGAGCTCGGCCGCCCCGGCGAAGAACGACTCTACCGCCTCGAGCTAAAACTCCTCGCGGACGTTGGCCTGGTCGGCTATCCCAACGCCGGCAAATCCACCCTCATCTCGCGCATCTCCGCCGCCAAGCCCAAAATCGCCGACTACCCCTTCACCACCCTCGAGCCCAACCTTGGCGTCGTCACCGTCGGTGAAGAGCCCAACCAGGAGTCCTACGTCGTCGCCGACATGCCCGGCCTCATTGAAGGCGCCCACCTCGGCTCCGGCCTCGGCGTCCAGTTCCTCCGCCACATCGAGCGCACCCGCCTCCTGCTCCACCTCGTCGACGTCAGCGACTCCAGCGGCCGCCCCGACCCCGTCGAAGACTTCAAAGTCATCAACAAGGAGCTCGACAGTTTCACCGCCACCCGCGCAGCCGACCCCATGAACGACGGCCCCGGCCCCGTGATCGATCACCCCCTGGCCGGCAAGCAGATGATCGTCTGCGCCACCAAGATCGACAGCGCCAACCCCGACAAGCTCAAAAAGCTCCGTACCCACATCAAGCGCAAGAAGTTGGAGTTCCACGAAATCAGCGCCGTAACCGGCCAGGGCATCGAAGAGCTGAAGTGGTCCCTGGCCCGCCATCTGCGGACAGAAACGCCCAAATAGACTATTTCAACTAGAACGACTATAATTCTAGTTGAAATTGAGGGAGGCGATCATGACTTGGCAGCTCCAGCAAGCAAAAACCCGCCTGAGTGAAGTAATCGAAGAGGCCCACTCCAAAGGCCCTCAGGTAATCACGCGTCATGGCGCGGAGCGGGCCGTCGTCTTATCAATTGCCGATTACCGCGCCCTCGTCGCGCTCAAGCCCAACTTGATTGAATACCTGCTCAGCGGACCAAAATCAGACGACTTCGAAATCGAGTACAGCCGCGACACGGGCCGGGAAATTGAGTTGTGAACGGGCAGACCCGCTATCTGCTTGATACCAACGTTGTCAGCGAAACCCGCAAGCCTAGACCTGACCCCGGCGTCATTGCGTTCCTCCAGGCCACTGAGCCCGATTCAGTTTTCATCAGCGTCCTGACTTTGGGAGAGCTACGCAAAGGCGTAGCTGCAATACGGCTTCGAGATCCGGACCCCAACGCGGCCACTCGCTTCGCTGCCTGGGTCGAAGGCATGGAGGTTAGTTTCTCGAACCGAATCTTGGGCATCGACCTCGCCATAGCTCGCCTGTGGGGAGAATGGTCCGCCGACCGCCCGAGGCCGGTCGTCGATACCATCCTTGCAGCTACTGCCGTTGTCAACGATCTAACCCTGGTCACCAGAAACATCCGCGACGTCCGTGATACCCCCGTGAAGTTGCTCGATCCGTGGACCGAATAGGTCCCGCTGACTCGCTGACGTGCTAATCCGCGCAGCGGAGCTAACTCGCTGAATGAGTTACGCCTGAAAAATATCCTTCAGCACCCGCGCCCAGTTCCCCCCAATCACCAGCCGAATCTGCTCATCCGTATACCCGCGCCGCACCAACGCCGCCACCAACTCATACATCCGCGTCGGCCCCTGCATCCCCTTCACAATCTCGTACTCTCCGTGAACGTGATACCGCTTATCGGCCTTGTTCAGCATGTCCTTCGCCACGTCCGACCCAAGATCGTTGCTTTCGATCCCCGCATCCGAGCCCACACCCACATGCTCAATCCCCACCAGGTCGCGCACATGATCGAAGTGATTCACCACGTCCTCCACCGTCACCGGCTCCGTCCCTTTCACCATGAACGCAATGTCGGTAATCCCCATCACGCCGCCCTTCGCCGCCAGCTTTTTGATCGCCTCGTCCGTGCTCGCCCGCAGCCCGCCAGGAATCAGCGCGCGACAGTTCCCATGCGACAGAATCACCGGCTTCTTTGAAATCTCCAGCGCATCCAGCTTCGTCTTGTCGCTGGCGTGCCCCAGGTCCACCACCATGCCGACAGCGTTCATCCGCCCAATCACTTTTCCGCCGTACTCGCTCACCCCGCCATCGAACGGCTCAAACGCCCCATCCGCAATCTTGCTTCTGAAGTTGTAGCTGAGTTGCGAAATCCTCTGCCCAAACCCAAAGCACTTGTTGACGTCGTCCAGATGTTCAAACTGCTCGCTCGACTGCAAGCCATAGATAATCCCCAGCCTACCCGTCTCCTTGGCCTTCATCAGATCGGCGGCAGAGTCAATCCGCATCACCCACTGCGGATACATCGCCATCAAGTTGTTGAACTTCGCAAACAGGTCCGCCGCGTCCGCGTAGTTGTCCGCCCCGTTGCCAAAGTTGATCACGTTCACGCCCGAGCTCTTGAACTTCAGATAGTCCGCCTCGGTAAACGCCCCCGGCACCGTCAGCCACTTCTCCAGCAGGTCCTTCTGGTCCATGCGATAGAGAAACTGGTTCAGCATATCGATCACCAGCGACTCGCGCATCAGCCGCACCACGCGCTCCGGATACTCCTGCGTTGACTGCGCAAACACCCGGTAGCTGTGCCGCAAAAACACCGGCGCACCAACCGCCACCGTCGCTGCACTCCTCAGAAAACTCCGTCGTGACAAATCTCCCACAGCACGCTCCTCAAAAAACCGGAATGCCTTCGATCCTACCGCACCGGTTCGTGCGCGCCGATCCCAATCCGCAGAGTTCCCAACCGGGCAAGCTCCATTCGCAACCAAAGACGGCACGCTCCGCTCCCAACCGAGGAAGCCCCGCGCCCATCCATTCCGCTCTACCGGGGTCCCAACGGACAGGTCTTGGTCCGTGGGGTGGTCGGCGGAATGGGTGGGAAGCAGTACGCACCCACGAGCCTCCCGCGAGCGCCTGCCGCACCGCAGGTGGCGCAAGG
>PMWR01000388.1 GCA_003166055.1 Acidobacteriaceae bacterium | reverse complement strand
TTCATACCCTTGTTCACGGGCGCTCCAATGAAAGCCGCTTCCATGTGCACGGCTATATGGATCATGGAACGACCACCACCCCCTTCGATATGGTTGTGTTGAACGAGATGAGCCGCTTTCACCTTGCGCTTGACGCATTGAAGCATATCCCTCGCCTTCGCTTGCAGGCTGAGGATGCAATCAACTTCTTCAACCAGGAATTGCAACGCCACTACAATTACATCCGTGAGCATCTCGAGGACATGCCGGAGATCAGAAACTGGCAGTGGACAAAGGATTTCAGCGATGCCACCGCACCAGCTCCAATGGCCAAGGGACATCCGCAGAAAGCCATGTTCACCGATAGTTAGGCTCGATCCGGCCGAAATCGAGACGGAGGCCGCCATCGCATGAGGATTGCGATAGCGGTCTCCGCTTCTTGGACTTGGTACGCAGGGGGAGATATTGAACGATCCGAAGGCACCATCTACTTGGTTAAAGGTTGATGGAATCGACGCGCTGGTCGAGTTGGCGCTCAATCTCCACTGGTCCTGGAACCACGCCTCGGACGAGTTGTGGGAAGCGCTCGACAAGGAACTCTGGGAAGCCACGCAAAACCCGTGGGTCATCTTGCGGACGGTCTCTCACGAAAAAATCAGGGCTGCGTTGGAGGCCGTAGATTTCCGTCACCGTCTCGACTCTCTCCTTCGGCATAATCGGGAGTCCTATCGGGCAGAAGCATGGTTCCAGCGTAAACATGCAGGCGCTCCGCTCACCACGGTCGCCTACTTTAGCATGGAGTTCATGCTGAGCGAAGCATTGCCCATCTATTCGGGCGGCCTGGGAAACGTAGCGGGCGACCAGATGAAAGCGGCCAGCGACCTGGGTGTTCCAGTCGTGGGAGTTGGACTTCTCTATGGTCAAGGATATTTCCGTCAGGATTTCGATTCCGAAGGCCGCCAACAGGCACTCTATCCGGTTAATGATCCTGGCCAATTGCCCATCAGGCCGCTGCGACAGAAGAATGGAGAGTGGTTGCGGCTGCAGATCCACCTGTCGGGCGCACTGATCTGGCTCCGCTGCTGGGAAGTCTCTGTTGGAAGGACAAAGCTCTACCTGCTCGACACAAACGACTTCGCCAATACCGCTGCACATCGGGGAATCACCAGTGAACTCTATGGTGGCGATGCGGAGATGCGGCTGAAGCAGGAGATCATTCTTGGGATCGGTGGATGGCGCCTGCTGCGGGCGCTTGGTTTGCAGCCCGAAGTATGCCATCTCAATGAAGGTCATGCGGCGTTTGCAGTGCTTGAAAGGGCGCATTGCTACATGGAGGATCAAGCAAAACCGTTCGATCTAGCTTTGGCCATTACGCGGGCTGGAAATGTCTTTACGACACACACCGCGGTCGCCGCAGGATTTGATCGCTTTGACCCACAACTCATCAGTCAATATCTCAGACACTATGCGCAGGATGAACTTTGCATCTCGCTTGACGATCTGCTGAAGATCGGAAGGCAGAACCCTGACGACAACGCCGAGCCATTCAATATGGCCTATCTTGCTCTGCGTGGAAGCGGAGGCGTGAATGGCGTGAGCAAACTTCACGGGGAAGTTAGCCGGCAGATATTCCAGCCACTTTTTCCGCATTGGCCCCAGGCCGAAGTCCCAATTGGCTCAGTCACCAATGGCATTCATGTACCGACCTGGGATTCCGTTGAGGCCGACACGCTTTGGACAACAGCTTGCGGCAAAAAGCGTTGGCGCGGAGATCGCGCTGTCGAAGATGACATTCGCCTCCTCACCGACGAACAAATCTGGCGGATGCGGTCCACGGAGCGTGAGACACTGATTGACCGATTGCGTAAACGGTATGCCCGTCAGCTCGCTTCGGAAGGCGGAGACCCATCGATTGCAAATAATATCTTCGACGGAAATACTCTGACTCTTGGATTTGCGCGGCGCTTTGCGACTTATAAACGTCCCGATCTTCTCCTGCTTGATTCTGAGCGGCTGGTTCGCCTTCTCGCCGACCCTCAACAGCCGGTCCAACTGATTCTTGCCGGTAAAGCACACCCTCAGGATTTGCCTGGACAGGCATTGATCAAGAAGTGGAAAGACTTCATCCGGCGTCCGGAAGTTCGTTCGAGAGTCATCTTTCTGAGCGACTACGACATGATGCTGGCGCAGCACCTGGTGCACGGAGTTGATTTATGGATCAATACACCACGCCGCCCGTGGGAGGCTTGCGGAACGAGTGGGATGAAGGTTCTTGTAAATGGTGGCTTGAATTTATCCGAGTTGGACGGATGGTGGGCTGAGGCTTACTCCTCCGAAGTGGGATGGGCCATCGGTGACGGCAAAGAGCATGGAGACGATCCTGCCTGGGATCGCACAGAGGCTGAAGCTGTGTATGCTGCATTGGAGAACGAAGTCATTCCTGAGTTCTACGAACGGAATGAACAGGGCCTTCCGCTGAAGTGGTTGAGACGTGTCCGCGAGAGTATGGCAAGGCTGACGTCCCAGTTTTCGGCTACGCGAGCCATTCGCGAATATACCGAGAGCCATTATCTGCCTGCCGCATCGGCCTATCGCGATCGTGCCGCAGACGATGGTGCGCTCGGCTTGAGTCTGCTCCGCTGGAAGCAGGATCTCGATCGGCATTGGAGTACGGTGGGTTTTGTTAGTGTTCGGATTAACACCCACGATGGGCAGCACTTCTTTCAAGCCGGCGTTGCTCCTGGATCGCTCACTCCCGATCACTTTAGAGTAGAGCTTTACGCGGATCCAGCTCACGAGAAGGGCGCGACTTTCCAAGTGATGAACGCATCCGGCCCCTGCGCTGATAAGCCTGGCGCGTTCAACTATTCGGCTCAGGTCTCCGCAACCCGCCCCGCGAGCGACTACACCGCGCGTATCGTCCCCCACCATCCCAANNATGGAACGGGCACGGAAACTCCTCGATGCAGCGGGTCGTCGCGCCTGGAACCAGGAGGTAAAGAACAGCCGAGCCACAGAAGCATCCAACACGAAGCGCAGTAGCGACACCGCGCAATCCATTCCTCAACCAATCTGGATGGAGACTGAGGCCCGAGTTACAGAGTGCCGTCATGAGCTTCCCAAAGTTAGGAAGTTGCCCCTGCGAGTCACCAGAGACCCTGACAATGTGATCGTTTCCTTCACCTG
The DNA here is from genome assembly GCA_003166055.1 of Acidobacteriaceae bacterium. Next base: position 5,147 of record PMWR01000388.1, on the reverse strand, counting down.
CTGCGCCCACGCACAGATCTACTACGACGACTTCAGATCGCCGGTTGCAAGACCGCAAGGTGAAGCCTTCCCTGTCTACTACAATGCCCTGAATCCGCGACGGAACACCCTCTCGCCATCTCAGTTCGTCAATCGGCGTCCGCGGTCAGATACCGCCATTCTCGGCTTCATACTCGTTTCGATCCTCTTCCTTGCCATGAGGTCCGGGTAAAACACGCGCTGAAGAGATTAGAGGTCGCGGCAACATTGAGCCGAGTCAGGTCAAATCCACAATCGACGGTAAAAGGAGGACAACATGGACCCGCTTCGGAACTCCGCCGACCATTGTGCTTCTGACATTTNNACGTCGACATCGTCTTCTTCGATCATCCCGACGCTCAACAACCGTCGAGAGTCATCAAGCTCAATCCAGTACTTAACCGCACATCTCATTATTGGCACATCTTTGTCCCTGGAATCGTGGCCGGGCAACTCTACGGATACCGCGTCGATGGTCCTGGTGAGGCGTCCGGCGGAAATCGCTTTGACTACCACAAAGTGCTGATTGATCCGTATGGCAAGAGCATTTCCATTGGCCAGCACTATGATCGGTCCGCTGCGAGTCGCCCCGGAGACAACACAGGGACCTCGATGAAGAGCGATGTTGCTGATTTGAGTACTTTCGACTGGGAAGGAGAACCTGCGTGGAGGCGGAGTTTACGATGCGGCGAAACCGGACGCAAAATGCAAATTGCACCCGGTGAAAGGCCCGGCGCGCGGACTGCGGCAAAGGGCGTGGAATCGGCGCTCGCGACTGTCCCGCCGGGCCAAGTGCCGGGGGCGGCGAGGATGGTCATTCGGGCTGCTGGAGCAGTTCGATTTCAGCCTGTTGCAAAGAAATGTCACCGGGAAGCGGCTGGAACCGCGAGAGCACGTCGTCGTCGTTCTGGGAAATGTTCTTGAAGAGTAGCGCGTGGCCCTGGATATGCACGTGGGTCTGGGTGATCTGCCAGACCGACTTGCCGGTTTCGCGGCGCTCGACATCGAAGGTACCGCCGGCCTTCAGATCGCCGAACACCCCGAAGACGAACTTGACGTCGTGAATGAGGCGGCCCTTGAGGCTGACGATGCGGTGCTGCGCGTTGTCGACCGTCATGTCCCCTTCCATGGCAGCGAAGACGCGGGTTTCCCAGTCGGGCGGTTGAAAATCGGGGTCCGGGCTGAAGTGCAGCGTAGTGTCGCTTGCGTTCCTGGCGGTGATGGTCCACACGAAGGCCTTGGGCAAGAGCCTCAGCATCTCCGCCGCCTGGTTGTCGTCATGATGGCCGGCTTTGCGCTGCCTGGCCTGCGTCTGCGCATCCTGGATAAAGCGATCCATGAGGCGATGCTGTGCGAGCGGGGAAAGGGGGCGGCCGTTCTGCCGGAGTACACGCCGCAGGTTGCCGTTGCTCGTTTCAGCCACCCACTGCGTGACCGAAGCGGAGGGGATCTCGTAATACAACCAGCGGGAGTGGTCGTCGCGGGCCGCGGTCAGCTCGGTCTGGACAGCCTGCCCGACGATTCCCTTCGCGTCCTGTCCTCTGGCGGCAACAGCGCAACCAGCCAGGATGGCCAACACCAGCCACTCTCCACGAACGCGCATGAGCTCACCTCCATTTTCCGAACCGATCCGAATTCTAGCCAAACATATTTGAAACCTGTCCCAACCCATCGTCTGTCCAATGATCTTGTTGTCAAGATGAGAACACTGGAGGCCGACCGGTGGGGACTTTCACGTAGCTGTTTGGCAGCCTGCTGCTCTTTGTACTCCACCGTTTTGATCGAGTGGCGATAAACGGTTAACTGAGCGGCGGCGCGACTGGCCATTGAACGCTTTATACCTTTACTCCCGCCGCGTTGGCGACTGCATCCGTTGGTAGCTCGTCCGGAACGTCGAGGCGCGCTGCGCCAATCCGATTGTCAGCCATGCCATAGTAGACGTCGAAGCGATCGGGGGCGCCCAGATCGTCGCGCCGATCGATGCCGGTAGGGAACACAACATGGGCGACAGTCCCGTGGCATTCTTCCGGCAGTTCTGGAGTGAGCACCGGTTCGGCCGACCGATAACGGATCATTTGCGGATGCTCCTTCGAGAGCACCATCACGCCGGCCGAATAGCAAAGATGGTGTTCAGAGGCGTTCGGTTGCGGCCTCTCGCTGACGCCATGATAGAGAATCAGCCAACCGTGCCGGGTCATGATCGGGGGCGTGCCAGCGCCGATCTTGAGCCTTTCCCATGCCGACACTGGAATTGCCAGCCGGTGATGGGAGGTAAACCTGCCAAGACGATTGAGGTCATGTCCCTGCAGGGCCATTGGGCAATACGAAATCCAGATGCTCTCCCGATCGAGATCCACCTCGCGGGATGTCGGACAACAGGCAGTCTCCTCCGGTCGAGTGCCTGGGAACAGTGGCCGATGAAGCATCGCCAGTTCCGGATGCTCGGATGGATTTGGAATTGCGACTGGGAAGAAACTGGCATCTTTGTCATCCACGTTGCCCAATTCCGTGCCGTGCCAATGCGCATAGGTTGCGAGACCGAGACGCTCCCAATGAAAGAGATCCTCCGACATGGCCAGGGCTATGCGCGGACCCTGGGGCGAAAATGCAGTGTAAGACATGATGTAGTGTTGAAGTGGTTCCACATAAGTCACGCGCGGATCCTCGCAACCGCCGCCGCCGTTGGGCCGGCGCTCATAATCAGCTTCCGGCTCGAGCGCGATGCCGAGCCTTTCGACGCCTGTCGGATCGCCGGTTTCATTGAACCGCACTCGTGCAATGCCTATGCGCGAATAATTTCCCTTCGCGACCAGCCGAGGGAACAAGTAGAGCTGACCGTCGGGTCCGCGGGCGGCAGCCGGATTCAGCACGCCTTCCACTTCATGCGGATTACCTGGTTCCGGCTCCATCATCATCCCCAGTCGTTGCAGCTTGAATCCACTCATCGAATCTCCTCGCGAGCGCACGCTCACTTATCGCCTAAGCAAGCGATGATTGTTTTGATGACCAGGTTGGTATCGTCAGGCCCTTTTACAGGGATTGAAACAACCCCCGCCTGTTCCGCCGGATAATCGTTCCCGCCGGGGAACAAAGCATCTCCGATGTAGACCATCTCTTTCAATGAAAGGTGGAGAGTGTCTTTTAGCTTTCCTATCCCGTAGGCTTTGTCGATGCCCGGCTTGGTCACATCGATCGAGGTTGCACCGCCCATGCGGATAGAAAACTCCGGGATAAGAGTCTGCAGGATCGTTGTGATCTTCTTCCGTTTGGCAAAATCGGGATCCCACTTTTCCTTTTCTGCCAAAGGCGCTTGCTGACCTAACGCGGAAAATGTAACCTGGCTTCCCCGATCCTCAATCACCTTTCCCCAAACCTTCTCTGTGTGAAAACCCGATTCGCCCGCAGCTTTGTTCAGAGAGTCGATGATCTTCTTTCTTTGCTCCGCAGTCAGATCCTCTGAATAAAGCTCCGTCCACTTCCCTTCGTACTGGAAGAATTTTGTCCCACAAGTTGGAAGCAGGGACAAGTTCGCGAGGAGACTGCCTTGGGGAAGATCCGTGAGAAGCTGCTTTTCAAACTGGGTCCACGCGCCCCCGGAGATGACTGCTACTTTGATGATGCCTAGGAGGTCATGCACTAATGCGGCCGTCTCGGGAGCCAGGGACGACTTACTGGGCGCCAGGGTTCCGTCCAGATCGAACACAATGAGTTTTTTCATTCATCCCCACCTCAGAGGGTTCGCAAGATCAACTTCAGCTTTCGCACTTTGCAGCATCGCACTGCAGCTAATTCCGCACTATCCCCAATTCCTTACGATCCATGGATTGCAATCTCCAACAGGGTTACTTCCTCGCTTGGTTGAAACGCACATACTCCAGCCTCTGCAGGTAAGAGCCAAACGTCTCCCCTGCCTACGGCATAAGGAAGGTCGGCATGTTCAAGCTGTCCTGAACCTCCAATGCAAACCAACACACGCGGCTCTCCTATGGCTCCAACTGGGAAGGACGCTTGACCGAGTAATCGCCACAGCCGGAATGGTTCGCAATCAAAGAGTCTCTCACGCTCAACGGGCATCGTCGTTTCTATGCGGGGCGCGACCAGACCACCGTTGCTTTCTTCAAAATCTACGCAGGCAAACGCCTGATCGACTTGAAGCGGCCGTGGTTCTCCAGTCTTCGCGTCGACATGGCCCCAGTCGTAAAGGCGGAATGTCACGTCGCTGTTTTGCTGGACCTCAAAGACAACAATACCGTTGCCCAAAGTGTGAACAGTTCCCGCAGGAATAAATACGGAGTCGCCCGGCTTCGGGACAATGCCCACCAGGCAATCGGCAATCGCACCGCCAGCGATGGAGTGCCGCAGACCGTCGGCAGACGTGCCAGGTTTCAAGCCCGCATAGATCTGGCTTCCTTTTTCTGCCTCGATCACGACCCAAGCTTCGGTCTTCCCCGTCTCGCCGGGTGGGATCAGGTCTGGGTAGGCGTCGCTGGGATGAACCTGCACGGAGAGCATCTCGTGTGCGTCAAGAAATTTGAGGAGCAGGGGAAAGCGGCGGAAGCGAGGAGCAAATTTCCCCATCAGTTGTTCTCGAAATTGTTCCATCAATTGACCGATAGTCAGCCCTTGAAGCGTTCCGTTGGCGACCAGGCTTTGGTGGTCGGAACGGTCGCTCAGCACCCACGCTTCGCCTATAGGTTCATCGCCCGGAAGCGGCGCGGAGAGCAAACTGGCCAGTCGGCGGCCGCCCCACAGACGATATTGATAAATAGGCTCGAAGCGCAAGGGATACAAAGGCATTTGACCCATCGTTGGTCACCTCGTTCTTATTGCTGACGGCTGGCGTTTGATCGATTTCAACGGCGCAACCATAGTTGTTCGTACCGGTGGATTGCTGGCAGCAGGCTCCCCGACCTGGGAAATCTGAGTGAACCTCTTATCTTCCGGTCGCTGCTCACGCTGGCTATCGCGATTGGTGCCATGGAACCCACGCCAGATCGCCACTCAGAACATAGATGGCGAGCGCCGAGGCCATGAAGATTGCGCCTACCCAGAAGCGCCAGTCAAGATGCATCCGCCTCCAGTAAGGACCAGGGTCCGGTTCACCCCGGTCGCCGCTGTTTCCTTCAAAA
>PMWR01000608.1 GCA_003166055.1 Acidobacteriaceae bacterium | reverse complement strand
CTTCGCGATCGTCTTTCGGCGACCAGCCGAGCAGGCAGAGAAAGTTGATGAAGGCGCCTGGGAGAAACCCGGCGTCGCGGTACGTGGTGACGCTGACGACAGGGCCGTGCTTGCGCTTGGAGAGCTTTGCGCCGTCGGGCGCAACCAGCAGCGGAAGATGCGCGAACTGCGGCGCGGGGACTCCGAGAGCTTCAAAAATCAGCAGGTGCTTGAATGTATTGGTGAGGTGGTCCTGGCCGCGGATGATGTGGCTGATGCCGAGATCGGCGTCGTCGACGCAGGAGGCGAGATGGTAGGTCGGCATGCCGTCCGAACGCAGCAGCGCGAAGTCTTCGACCTCGTCGGCTAGCTTTTGCTGCTCACCGTAGACGCTGTCGACAAAGCTCAGGGTACGGTCTTGTCCCCGCGGCACGCGATAGCGGAGGGCGAAGGGCTCACCAGCGCCGGCGCGGTGGTCCGACTCTTCGCGAGACAGTTCGCGCATGCCGGGATTGAAGAGCCACGCGCCATGGGACGAGGATGCCTCGCCTGAATCAGAGTGGGCGGGCGTGAAATCGCGATAGGCGAGGCCCTTGGCGAAGATCGCTTCAGCCTGCCGGCGGTGCAGCGCCAGGCGTTCGGATTGCTTGTATTCCTCGTCCCAGTCGAGGCCCAGCCAGCGCAGTCCTTCAAAGATGGACTGAACGCTCGTCTCGGTGTTGCGCTCGACATCGGTGTCGTCGAGGCGCAGCACCATCGTCCCCTTGTTTCGGCGGGCGAAGAGCCAATTGAAGATGAAGGTGCGTGCGCTGCCGACGTGCAGGTAGCCGGTGGGTGAAGGAGCAAAACGGACGCGCGGACCAATCGCCGCGGAGGGAGTCGAATCAGGCATCGTGAAAGGGTCTTTCCACTCTCGATGCTAGCATCCGACCCTCTCGCCGGAGGCTGTCGGGCTCGGCTCAGCGCTGTGGCGAATAATGCGGCGGCTGTTGCCGGCCCAGTTGCGGAGCCGGAACCACATTCCATTCCCCAAAGGCCAGCACGAAGTTGAGAACCAGGCCCCCCAACGGAACGAGATAAAGCAGCGAAAGCCACGGCGTGAAGCCGGCCTTTTTGCAGATGAACCAGAAAGGAAGAACCCGAAGCGGGACAACAATTAACGAGAAAATTGCGAAAAGCACCATCAGATGCCACGGCTGAAGCAAGTCACCCATGTGATCCTCCAGAGCGGGAACCGCTTTCAGCCGCCATCGTAACACGGGCTGCGCAGGCAGCTACAACTTTCTGGAAGCATCGCCTTTTCGGGCGGAGCGGGCAAACAAATTGCCTCAACCCCCGAGTCCCTGAATCCCCAGGCCCTTAGTCCCTGTTCCCTGTCTTACGTAATGTCCTCCGTGTCATACACCGGCGCGACCGTCCTCTTCTTGGGCACGCCGTGTACGGAACTGAGCAGGTCTTCGACCACGTCTTCCAACTGGCGTTGCGTCTCAATCACCGCACTCATGCTGGCCAACTCGTCGGGCTCCTGCGCGCGTTCCACCAGAGCCACGGCGTGACACTGCGCCACGTGGTCCAGGTTCATGCCTTCGGGAGTCTTGGCCTTGATGCTGATCTGGTCGATGCCGATGCCCAGCAGATCGGCAACGCGAGCCCGCATCTCCCCGGCGATGGGGAAAATCTTGGGCGCGGCCAGCACCAGCGTGGTGTCGATGTTCACGATGCTGTAGCCTGCGTGGCGCAGCTCATCCTTCGCAAGATTCAGAAAGATGGCGGAGTCGGCGTCCTTCCAGCGCGGATCGCCCGGCGGGAAAAAGCTGCCGATATCGCCGGCGGCCACGGCGCCCAGCAGGGCNNCGGGACTCCGGGCTTGAATGCGTGCGAATCCCAACCAAATCCGATGCGTGTATTCATGGGTATTGTGCCTGTCCTGAAAGCAAATCCTGAAAAATCCTGAAACGCAAAACAGGGTCGAACCAGAGTCGCCGATTCAGCCTGAAATCAGCGGGCCCGCTGGCGAAGGTAAAACTCGGCCAACTCCAGATCGCCCGCCTGCGTAATCTTCAGATTAACCTGAGAGCCGTGCACCACGGCTACCGGATGGCCGGCGCGTTCCACAACCGACGCCTCGTCCGTTCCGATAAACCCGTCCGCGGTGGCCTCGGCAAAGGCCTCCCGGAGCAGGTCGAAGCGGAAGCCCTGCGGAGTCTGCGCCAGCACCACGAACTCGCGCGGGATGGTCGAGACAACCAGCGCGCCGTGNNCCATGCAATTCCACCGCGTCGATGGTGCGGTCGATGGTGGCCGCATCAATCAGCGGGCGCACCGCGTCATGCACCAGCACAATGTCGTCGGGCCGCGCCGGCAAAGCGGCCAGCGCGTGCGATACCGATTCCTGCCGGTTGTCGCCGCCTTCGACCACCTTGACCCGCTGGTCCAGTCCGTATTCGGCAATCTGCGCCTGGACTCGCTCAATCTCGGGCTTGCGCACGGCCACATAGATCGCCGTTACCCGCTCCACTGAGGCAAAAGCGCGCAGCGAATGAAT
>PMWR01000391.1 GCA_003166055.1 Acidobacteriaceae bacterium | reverse complement strand
CCCGCCTTTGCCGTGACGTCGGCGAATTTGCAGCCGCCTAGATTGTGATAGAGCACATTGTGGCCGTAGCCGGTGACATAAATATCGGGAAGGCCGTCGTTGTCGTAATCGGCGACGGCAATCCCGGTGGCCCAGCCCCTGGTTGTCAACCCCGCGGCTGCGGTGACGTCAGTGAAGTGCAGTGTGTTCCCGCTTCCATCCTGCCGATAGAGAGTGATCATGGGATCGCCGCCGGCAAGGTAGCGGTCGATTGAGGAATCGTTCACCACGGCGATGTCCAATTTGCCGTTGTTATCGCAATCCAGAAAGGCAACTCCTCCGCCGCTCATCGTTTCGATGACGTAGCGCCTGTCAAGATTGGTGTGAGGAAAAGTGCGAAGTCCGACGTCCGCCGAAACGTCTCGAAAATGCGGCACAGAGGGTTGCGCGAGCGGCCTGGGCACTGCCAGTGAGGGAGTTTGTGCGCTGAGAGTGAAGGCAGCGAAGAGCAGTACGATGCACGCTGACGTTCGATCCCTCATCTTACCCGGAATTCTAGCATTGCACAGTGCCTGCCAATCGCAGGAGGCTGTTTCACCGGGAAGCCTCTTCTTCCTTCCATGCTTCCGCTTCTCTCAATCTCATTTCCTGGAGCGCAAACGCCTCCGGCGGCAGAAGACACCCTCGCTAAAGCGCACATGTAAATGGAGCGCGACCACCCTGATGAGGCCTATTTGCCGGTGAAGGTTACGTGCCAGACGCTGCGAGAGCCGTCGTCGGTGACAAAGATGCTGCCGTCCCTGGCGATGGCGACACCAACGGGACGGCCCCAGACCAGGCCGTCTTTGGTAACAAAGCCGGTGAGGAAGTCTTCGTAGCTTCCGTCGGCGTGGCCGTCGTGCATGGGGATGCGGATGACCTCGTATCCGGCGCGATTCCTGCGGTTCCAGGAGCCGTGCTCGGCGGCGAATGCATCCCCATCGTAGGTCGCGGGGAAGCTCTTCTTCTGGGTTGGATAAAAGACCATTTCGAGCGAGGCCATGTGGGGCTGGACGAGGACGTCGGGCGTGATGACCTTCGATGCGAGGTTGATGCGCTTGCAGTCTTTGGCCTGATCAGCAGTGAGGGCGGGCGCCTGCGGGTTGGGGCCTGTGCCGTTGGCGCATGGATCAGGCAGGCGCGGGTCGCGGTGGCCCCCCATGTAATACCAGGGCCAACCGTAGAAGCCGCCTTCTTTGATTGAAGTAACGTAGTCCGGGACGAGGTGATTGCCGAGGTTATCACGCTCATTGGTGGAGCACCAGAGCTGCCCGGTGGTGGGGTTAATGGCTTCGCCTACGCAGTTGCGGATGCCGGAAGCGTAAACCTCAAGGAACTTGCCTTCCGGAGTGAATTCAAGGACGTCAGCGCGGTGAAACTCGTTGGGGTGGGTGTCGGCGTCATCGACGTTGGATCCTGAACCGACGGAGACGAGCATGTGCTTTTCGTCTTTGGAGAAGACGACGTCGCGCGTCCAGTGGCCGCCGCCCATGAGTTGTGCGTAGCCGGGGATGTTGGGAACGACGGTCTCGGGCGCGCCAGTGGCGTGGAGATCGCCCAAGTGGTACGGGATTCGCTGGATGGTGGTGGCATTGCCGACGTAGACGTACCTGGGGTTTTCAGCCGGATAGAAGGCGATGCCGAAGGGGTGGTCAAGCCCAGTGGCGAACTTCTCAACTTGAGCAGCCTTGCCGTCGGGGCCTACGCCACGAAGCACGAACAGCGTGCCGGCGCCAGAGTCGGCGAGGAACAGGTCGCCGTTGGGCGCGGTGCGGATGAGGCGCGGCATGGTGAAAGTGCCACCGCTGAGCGCCATGTGCTGTTTGTTGTCGGCGCGCTGCATGGGGGCGGTGTCGCCGCCGGCATAGAGCGTGACTTTGAAGCCGGCAGGTGCGATGGGCCATGCGTCGGCGGGGCGGGGAATTACGTGGGGCGTATTGTTGACTGCCTCATCGGGGTTGGGTTCGGGGAGGTCGGCGAGCGTGATCTTGCGGCGAACGCCAGGCTGCTGCTGATTCCAGTCAGCGAAAGCGGCCTGACCGGTGATGGTTTGCTGTGCGGGTGCCGCGGCAGGAAGAAGGGTTGCGGCTGCAACGAGGGCGATGAAAGCGGGGAATCTCATGTCCAGGTGTCTCATTTTCATAAGATTTTTGATTCGTGAGGCTGTGCCTGCGAGCTGCATCTATAATTGCGCCTCATATTGTTGACGCTCACGCAACCCGAATGGTCGCTAAAAATCGTTCGACCGGACGCTGCGGCGCAGGCGAGCGTGGGAGAATGTGAATGTTGAGAGATGGCAGACAGGGGAGTGAGAGAGCGCTATGGACATACTGACACTTCACAGAATCCACTTTGCTTTCACGATCACTTTTCACTATCTGTTTCCGCAACTCACCATGGGGCTGGCGTTGCTCATCGTGATACTGAAAACGCTTGGCCTGAAAACCGGAGAAGAGCGGTATGACGTGTCCGCACGCTTCTGGGGGAAGATCTTCGCGGTCAACTTTCTGCTCGGCGTGGTGACGGGAATTCCGATGGAGTTTCAGTTCGGTACGAACTGGTCGGAATTCTCTCGCAGGACCGGCGGCGTGATTGGGATGCCGCTTGCGATGGAGGGTATTTTCTCGTTCTTCCTTGAATCCGCATTTCTTGGGCTTTTTCTCTTTGGCGAAAAGAGGCTATCGCGCTGGGGACACTGGGCGTCGGCGTTCCTGGTGTTTCTGGGATCATGGATATCCGGATTTTTCATTATTGTGGCCAACGCATGGATGCAACATCCGGTCGCGTATCAATTGCTGCCGAATGGCGTGTTTGAAGTAGGCAGTTTCTGGGGTCTACTGGGCAACCCATGGGCCTGGCTTGAATACGCGCACAACATGTCGGGAGCAGTGATTACGGGCGCCTTCGTCATGGCCGCGGTGGGAGCGCTCTATCTGCTGCAGCGCCGCGATGAGGAATATGGACGAACATTTCTCAAGCTCGGAGTCATCGTGGGGATCATCTCGTGCGTCACGCAGATCTTTCCCACGGGAGACATGCATGGCAAATACATGGCCAAAAACCAACCGGCCGCGGTTGCCGGGATGGAAGGGCTGTTCCACTCGCAGAAAGGTGCGCCGATTGTGCTGATGGGCCAACCGGATATGGAAAAGCAGACGATTGACAATCCGTTGGCAGTAAACGACGTGTTGAGCTTCCTGATTTACGGGACGACATCGGCGGAGGTGGAGGGACTTGACCAGATTCCTCGCGACCAATGGCCATCGGCGCTGCCGCTGCTTTTCTACAGTTACCACATCATGGCGGGTCTAGGAACGTATTTTGTGGCGCTGATGGGGCTGTCCGGATTTCTTCTTTGGCGCGGCAAGCTCTTCAAAGCGCGATGGCTCTTATGGCCGATTCTGCTCAGCTTTCCCCTTCCTTACATTGCAAACACGGCGGGATGGATGACTGCGGAGATTGGCCGCCAACCATGGCTGGTGTACGGCCTCATTCGCACCTCGGAAGGCTACTCAACACATATTGGAGTGGGAACGAGCCTGTTCACGCTGCTGGGATTTCTTGGCATGTACTCGGTGCTTTCCATCTTGTGGATTGTGATGGTCTACAAATTCATTCAAACCGGACCGAGTGCGCCTCAACGTGAGACCTCCGGACCCAGCGTTACGGCAGCATAGGAGGACGGATGGGAACCCTGTGGTTTTGGATCGTGGCCTCTATGCTGGCAGCGTATGTCGTTCTCGACGGCTACGATCTGGGTGTCGGCATTGTGTATCTGCTGGTCGCGAAGACTGAACAGGAACGTCAACAGGCACTGCGAGCTATTGGACCCGTGTGGGACGGAAACGAAGTGTGGCTGCTCGCTGCCGGCGGCACGTTGTTCTTTGCATTTCCTCTGCTTTACGCTTCGGCGTTCAGTGGGTTTTACCTCCCGCTCATGATGGTCCTCTGGCTGCTGATTCTGCGAGGCATCAGCATCGAACTGCGCGGCCATTCGCGCGACCCTCTCGTGCACACCTTCTTCGACGGCCTGTTTTTCTTTTCGAGCACCCTGCTGGCCGTCTTCTTTGGCGCCGCGCTCGCGAACGTCGTCCGCGGCGTGCCGATTGGCAAGGACGATTACTTTTTCCTTCCGCTCTGGACCGACTGGCGAACTGGATCTTCCCCAGGGATTCTCGATTGGTATACCGTGACCGGCGGCGTGCTCGCGCTCCTGGCACTTGCGCTTCATGGATCGCTCTATCTCGCATTGAAGACCGAAGGAGACATTGAGCAGAGAGCCCTGAACTGGGCGCGGAGACTATGGCCGGCGGTCCTTGCGCTGACCTTGCTGAGTATTCCAGCCACAGTCCTGGCTCGCCCTAACTCGCTTGAAAACTATCGCACGCATCCGATCGCCTGGCTCGCGCCTCTTGCCGTGGTTGTGGGGCTCGGAATGATTTGGCCGGCGCTGAGGCGGCGCTCTGCCTTTGTCGCATTCCTTGGCTCCTGTGTTTACCTCGCGGCGATGCTCGGCGGAGCTGCTGCTGGATTGCATCCTGTGTTGCTTCCTTCGCTGGGGGGTGGGGGCCAGGATATTACCATCGCGCGCGCACTTGCTGGGCCGCATACGCTGCGCGTGGGGCTTGTCTGGTGGAGCTTCGGCATTCTTCTGGCGATCCTGTATTTCTGTATCGTGAACTGGCTCTTCCGCGGCAAAGTGTCTCAGCAGGCAGGGGATTACGGGCACTAAGAGCGAACGTCCAGGCCAGAGCGACGGGAAGGTGGGTTGGAAGCTCCAGCCGTTCAGCCCGCCGAGGATGGCATGCGCCCTATTTGGAGCTGCCAATTGGGAGTGTATTGCCTTCGCTGAGTTATGGAGTTTTGGTTGCCGGTTGGGGAGTCTTCTTGACTCCGCGTAGCTCTTCATCGGTGCGCCGGATATCGCTTTCGGCAAAGTTGAAGAAGTTCCAGGCTCCGTATTGTTCCTTCAACTCGGGAAGGACTGTCTTGACGACCGCATCGCCCGAGTGGCCATTGGACTGGGCAGTTGCGATGGGCTTCCTCAGAAACACGAGGAATTAAGATGGGGTTGGATGTTTTTATTATAATCCCGCGGGTATGGGGTGTACGCGATGAAGATGCGGATTAAAGGAAACTCTCTGAGGCTTCGAGTTACGCGGTCGGAGTTGGCGCGTCTTGAAGCGGGAGAGTGCCTGGTGGAGCTTACACGGCTCGGTCCGTCGCCGGACAACGTGCTCAGCTATTCGTTGAAGAGCGACGAATCCGCAGCCGAGGTGACGTTGAATTATCAGCCGGGGCGAATTGAGGTTCTGCTCCCCATTGCAGCCCTGCGCGCGTGGTCCGGGGGCGACGAGGTAGGGATTTATGTCTTGCTGAATGTCGGCAACGGGGAATCGCTGGAGGTTGCAGTGGAAAAGGACTACGCCTGCCTGGATCGTAGTGCTGAGGACAACGAAGATACTTTCGCGAATCCTCATGCAGGGACGGTTTGTTAGGTGCGGTCCGGTCGAGCGATTGAGGGTGATTCAATTCAAAACCTGGAGTCTTGTCTCTAAAGTCTTTTGGCAGAATTCCCGAAGTGCAACCGCGGGTCCCTTTCGACTTCGCTCAGGGTAGGCTTTCGGCTCCGTTTGACGCCCAACCACCCCAGCGGCGAGGACCTGCACGGGGCACCGGCCGCGCGTCAAACTCCGCTCAACGTTTTTCCAGGATGGGTAGGTTTGTGTCGAAATCACAGGCGGCCAGGCAGGCCGGCGATTTGCACAATCGAAACGTTCTACAATCGAGCCATGAGAGTCACGGTCGGCGTCTCCGGCGGCATTGCCGCCTACAAGGCAGCGGAAGTTGTCCGCGCACTGCAGCGCCAGGCGCTTGAAGTCCACGTGGTGATGACCGCGGCGGCGGGCAAATTCATTCAGCCGCTTACCTTTGCCGCGCTCAGCGGGCATAAGGTCATTACCAGCCTTTGGGATGAGTGGGCGGACGGGGACGCGACCACCGAGCAAAACGGCATTGAACACATCGGCGAGGCGCAATGGTCCGACGCGCTGGTAGTCGCGCCGGCTACGGCCAACATTTTGGCCAAATTTGCGCATGGCATTGCGGACGATTTTCTGACCACCATGTACCTGGCCACGCAGGCGCCGGTGCTGGTGGCTCCCGCGATGAACGTGAACATGTGGAACCACGCGGCCACGCAGGCGAACGTGGAGATACTGCGGCAACGTGGGGTGCGGGTCATCGAGCCCGGCACGGGTGCATTGGCTTGCGGCATGGTGGGAGCCGGGCGCATGGCGGAGCCGGAGGCGATTGCCGACGCCGTGTTGGGCGCGCTGGGACGGAGGCACGATCTGGCCGGCGAAATCGTGCTGGTCACGGCGGGTGGAACGCGCGAGGCGCTGGACCCGGTGCGGTTTCTCGGGAACCGTTCCAGCGGGAAGATGGGTTATGCGCTGGCAGAAGCCGCGCAGAGCCGCGGGGCGAAGGTGATTCTCATCAGCGGGCCGTCGGCGCTGCATCCGCCGGCGCACTGCGAGTTGGTGAAGGTGGTCACAGCAGACCAGATGCGGGAGGCAGTGCTGGGGCGCATGACGGAGGCTACGCTGGTGGTGAAGGCCGCGGCTGTGGCCGACTACAAGCCGGTGAACGTCTCCGACCACAAGCTGAAACGGACGGGGCCGATGACGATCGAGCTGGCGCCGACTGAAGACATTCTGGCGGAGGTGGTGCGGCGGCGCAGACCTGGGCAGCTCATTATTGGATTTGCCGCGGAGACAGAAAACCGCATGGAAAACGGACGCGCCAAGCTGCTGCGCAAGGGCGCGGACGCCATTGTAGTGAACACTGTGACCGGCGACGGGGTTGGAATTGAGGCCGACTTCAATGCGGCTACTTTTCTCACGCTGAGCACGGCGATCGAGCTGCCGGAGATGCCCAAGCGCAACCTGGCCGACCGCATTCTGGACGAGATACTCGCGCTGCGCAGGCCGCGACCGATGGTGCTGGAGTTTGACGAGCACGTTGATACTGTGACGGTGCCGGAGCGAATGAGCCAGGAGCAGGTGCTGAGCGAATCCGATGCGCCAACCCCGGCCGTGCGCCGGCAACTGATTGTGGAGTGAGTTTTGGCGCAGCGGCTCGATCCCGCAACACGCGACGCGCTGGTGGAGCGCGTACGCTTCTATCGCGACCTGGGGCTGACGGAGTTTTACCGGCGGCCGGTGGATGCGGCGCGGCTGGCGGCGTGGGCCGCGGCGGCGGAGTTGACCGCGCAGAGCGAGCAGGCGGCTTCGGAGCCGGATTCTCAACCTTTACAA
>PMWR01000582.1 GCA_003166055.1 Acidobacteriaceae bacterium | reverse complement strand
CGGAGTCCGTGGGCGCGACAGCGGTCAATGATAGCGGCGAGCGAGTCGCGCTGGATGTGCATGCCGCTGAGCAGGACAACGTCGGCCCAGGCAAGATCGCGGTCGCGGAGGCGCTCGACGTTGGTGTCGACGAGGCGCTTGTTCCATTTTGCTGGGAGCAGCGCGGCAACGGTCATCAGCCCCAGCGGAGGCTGCGCGGCGCGCTTGCCGAGGAACTTGAGCGCATGTTTGAAGCTCCAGTACGTGTCAGGGAATTCCGGATAGACGAGCAGAGCGTTCATTGATTCGCCTTTGAGGGAGAAGGCAGCGGGCGAGTTTGATAATGAGGATGATCCAGGCCGTATTCCCCGCCGACGGAAACAATTGCAGCCAGCTCGCGCAGGCGACCTTCTTCCGCATTTATTTTTTGTCAATGGCGGCGAACAAGACTGGTCAAAAAGGACCAGATTTCCGGGAACGGGGCATATGCGGTGTTTGGGTTCCAGTATAAGGCCAGGGCCATCATCACGGACATGCGTATGCCAAGCTATAATTCCTTCATGCAGATTGCTGTCAGCTATTGCGCCCTTGCAACCACGCGCTCTCTCAGCGCGCGGGCGGCTCGTGCAGCGGCGGCTGGCGCCGCCTAGCTCACTGCTCTGCCCATCCCAAATTCCAACACACTGTTCCAAATCAGGTCCATTGACAATGGGTTCCTGATGCTTGTTCACGATTCACTGCCAGCGCGCGGTTGATAATGGAGTCATTATGGAAGAGTTCAGTCGTATTCAGCGGCTCCCGCCGTATGTATTCAACATTACGGGGGAGATGAAGGTGAAGGCTCGCCGCGCGGGCGAGGACATTATCGACTTTGGCATGGGCAATCCCGACGGGGCCACACCCAGGCATATTGTCGATAAGCTGGTGGAGGCGGCTTTGAAGCCGGCGACGCATCGCTACTCGGTGTCGCGCGGGCTGCCGCGGCTGCGCAAGGCGATAGCGAATTGGTATAAGACGCGCTATGGCGTGGACCTGGACCCGGAGACGGAGACCATTGTCACCATCGGGTCGAAGGAAGGGATTGCGCACCTGTGCCTGGCGATTCTTGATTCGCGGGATACGGTGCTGGTGCCGAATCCGAGCTACCCGATTCACATTTATGGGCCGGTGATTGCGGGGGCGCACGTGGTGAGCGTGCCGGTGCACGATCGCGAGCAGTTCCTGGCGCAGTTGGAGGATTTGATTCCGCGCATGGTGCCCCGGCCGAAGGCGCTGATCGTGAATTTTCCGTCGAACCCGACAACGGAGTGCGTGGAGCTGCCGTTTTTGGCGCGGCTGGTGGAGCTGGCGCGCGAGTACGGCTTTCATTTGATTCAGGACCTGGCGTATGCGGACATTGCTTTCGACGGATACAAGCCGCCGAGCGTGCTGGAGGTTCCGGGCGCGAAGGATGTGGCTGTCGAGTTTTTCACGCTCTCAAAGAGTTACAACATGCCGGGATGGCGCGTGGGATTCATGGTGGGCAACCCGGTTCTGGTGTCCGCGCTGGCGCGGCTGAAGAGTTACTTCGACTACGGGACATTTACACCGATCCAGGTAGCGTCGATTCATGCGTTGGAAGGGCCGCAGGAGTGCGTGGCGGAGATCTGCGAGAACTACCGCAGCCGGCGCAACGTACTGGTGGAGGGGCTGAACAAGCTGGGCTGGCCGGTGGCGCTGCCCAAGGCCACCATGTTTGTGTGGGCGCAGATTCCGGAACAGTACCGGAAGCTTGGCTCGTTGGAGTTTTCAAAGTTGCTGCTGAATGAGGCCAAGGTTGCGGTTTCTCCGGGGATCGGGTTTGGGGATTATGGGGACGGGCACGTGCGCTTCTCGCTGATTGAGAACGAGGAGCGGACGCGGCAGGCGCTGCGGGGGATCAAGGCGATGCTGGCGAAGAGCTCGTGAACAGTGCACAGTGGACAATGGACTGCTGGTGAGGCTATTCCTGGTTTCAAGATCGAGTCCCGGTGCACCTTGCCACCAACTCTGCGGTAAGATGGGAGGCAAGTTGAAGCGAAAGTGAGAAAGGGACGGGGAAGATGGGAACGGCCACACAGATTTCGCTTGAAACCTACCTGACCACGTCCTTTGAGCCGGACGTCGATTACGTCGATGGCGTGCTCGAGGAGCGGAACGTGGGCGAGTACGATCACAACATGGTGCAGCGAGCCATTCTGATCTGGTTCTACCAGCATGAGAAGGAGTGGCGTATACGATCGATCCAGGAACAGAGAACGAGAGTCGCCCAAACCAAGGTCCGAATCCCCGACGTGAGCGTTTTCTCCCGCGATATCTCCATCGAGCAGGTCTTTACCAAACCTCAATTGATTGCCATCGAGGTACTGTCCCCGGAAGACCGTCATTCCCGCATCGACGAGAGGTTGAGGAACTTCGCCAGCTTCGGCGTACCCAATCTCTGGGTTGTGGACCCTGAGACACGCACTGGGTGGGATTGCAGCGACGGAAACTGGGTTCGCAAGGAGCGGTTCGAGGTTGCCAACTCCCCTATTTATTTGTCGCTTCCGGAACTCTTCGCAAAGGTCGATGAGGACAACGCTGATTGAAAACGAGGAGCGGACACGGCAGGCGCTCCGGGGGATCAGGGCGATGCTGGCGAAAATTCAGCGAGCAGGCACCTGCGGTGCGGCGGACGCTCGCGGGAGGCTCGCACGGGCTGCGCGGTTTGAAAAGTAGTGCCCGAATTGCACCAGCAGCGGTGCAAAAGTCGGGTTCTTCCGCAACTAGGTGCCATGTAACTCCTTTGTTTGCCTCGTTTGAAAATTTAGCGCGAGGCTAAGTGCTTTGTTTTCATAGAAACCGTGGGGGGGGGTAGGGGGGGTAGGCTTTTTTTGAGGGTGCGGACCGGTTATCCTCCGGGCGTTTTGACCCGCCGACTCCTGGATTCGTCTTCATATTTCTTATTGTGCGCTTCTTGGGGTTAATTATCGGCAAACCTATGCCGAGAATTTTTGGGGGGTTGGTGATTTGCGGTGCGGCAGACGCTCGCGGGAGGCTCGCACGGACTTGGTTGCAGTGGCACCGTGGCTCGGTTTGGCGATTATGGGGACGGGCATGTGCGGTTTTCGCTGATTGAGAATGAGGAGCGGACACGGCTGGCGCTG
>PMWR01000551.1:11546-13320 GCA_003166055.1 Acidobacteriaceae bacterium | reverse complement strand
TATGCCTTCCTGGCGTATTGCCCGCTGACGTAATCCCAATTCACCACATTGAAGAAAGCCTTCACGTAGTCGGCTCGCTTGTTCTGGTACTTCAGGTAGTAGGCGTGCTCCCACACGTCAACCCCGAGCACCGGCTTCAGACCCACGCTGATGGGGGCGTCCTGGTTCGGCGTGGTCATAATGGAGAGTTCTCCACCCGGTCCCGTCACCAGCCAGGCCCAGCCGCTGCCGAAGCCATGCATCGCCGCGTCGGTCAGCTTGCCCTGAAGACCCGTCAGCGAGCCGAACTTCGCATCGATAGCCTTTGCCAGCTCTCCCGTCGGCGCGGCGCCGCCTTTGCCCAGGGTCGGCCACCAGAAGGAGTGGTTGTAGTGCCCTCCGCCGTTGTTCCGGATCGCAGTCGTAGCCGCCATGGGCAGCGTTCCCAGACTCTCCAGCAGATCTTCAACCGACTTCCCGGCCAGCCCTGGGTTCGCCGCCATCGCGACATTCAGGTTGTTCACGTATGCCTGGTGGTGCTTGTCGTGGTGCAGATGCATGGTCTCCGCATCGAAACTCGGCTCGAGCGCGTCATAGGCGTAGGGCAGCGGCGGCAGAGTGAAAGGCCCCGTCGGTGGTGCGGCCGGCGGCGCGGCTGGGGTTTGGCCCATGGCGATTCCCTCGCCACGGACAGTTTCGGCAAGCAAGGCAGCGCCGGCTATGGCACCCATTTGCAGCAAGGCGGTTCTACGGTCGATTGAGGTCATGACGTGAAATTCCTCCGGAAAGTTTGAGTTTGGGAAGCCGGTGGGAGAGTATTCCGCCGGAAGGCGGTCCGTCGGAATCGGGATCGCTTCCTCAGTCTGCGCGGAACAAGTCCCAAGGTCAAGAGAAGCTTGTCTTTATGACGAATTGTTCACCCCATTGGCTTCACTCTGCGACCTCCTTTCCAAGTATGCTTAAGACATGCAGCTTCCTTCGCTCTCCCAGATTCGCGAAGCCCAGACTGTGGTCTATCGCCACATGCCGCCCACGCCCCAATACACCTGGCCACTGATCAACCGCCGCCTGCGGGCCGAGGCCTGGATCAAGCATGAGAATCACACCCCTGTGGGCGCTTTCAAGCTGCGCGGCGCGCTGGTTTACGGGGTCTGGCTCAAGGAAACCCACCCTGAACTCAAAGGCATGGTGGCGGCCACTCGTGGCAATCACGGCCAGGGCGTGGCCACGGCCGCCCGGCTGCTTGGCCTGAAGGCTGTCATTGTCGTTCCGCACGGCAACAGCCGCGAGAAGAATCAGGCCATGATCGCCCAGGGCGCGGATCTTGTCGAACGTGGGCATGACTTCCAGGAATCGCTGGAGTTTGCCGGCCGNNCCGCTGGACGTTGTCTATGTTCCCATCGGCCTGGGCTCGTCCGTCTCCGGTATCTCCGCCGCGCGCAATGCCCTTGGCCTCAAGACCGAAATCGTCGGCGTGGTATCTTCCGAGTCGCCCTCCTATGCGCTCAGCTTCGCGCAGCACAAAATTGTCGAGGCGCCCTCGAACACCGCAATCGCGGACGGCCTGGCCTGCCGCAAGCCCAATCCTCAAGCGATGGAGGTCATCNNACGCACAACCTGGCCGAAGGCGCCGGCGCCGCCGCTCTTGCCGCCGCATTGCAGGAGAAGGATAAGCTGGAGGACAAGCGAGTCGGGATCGTGCTGACGGGCGCCAATGTCGACCGCGAAATGTACGAACGCGTGCTCAGCGGAGCACTTTAGGACAAAATAAAATGACAGTAACCGCAGAGAACCT
>PMWR01000551.1:0-11529 GCA_003166055.1 Acidobacteriaceae bacterium | reverse complement strand
CCGTTCGCGCCCGCGGTTTCACTGCCATGACCCGCCAAATGGAGGTTGACTACCTGCGCCCCGTACCCTCCTCGACGCCGATTCGGCTGGAGGGCCATGTGACCCGCAACGAGGGCCGCAAGCATTGGACGGAAGCCAGAATCCTGGATGCGGAACGGACCGTTCTGGCCATTGGCAAAGGCCTGTTTATCGAGGTTCGCCCTCGGCAGTAGCCACGCCTATAATCCTGAAACGTTCGGCGCCCCATTCTTGTGACTTCTTTCTGTCGCATGAGTGGGAAACGAGAATGCCAGTGCGAGCCTCCCGCGAGCGACNNTGCCGCACCGCAGGTGCCTACTTGAGCTGCGCCAGCCAGTTAATCACCGTCGCTTCGAGAAAGATGCGGTGATCGGACCAGGAGTGGTCGGTCGCCGCGTGGATTTCGGTCACTTTCTGTCCGCCAGCCGCTTTGATTGCGCCAACCAGTTTGTCCGCGGTCGGCGCCAGCCCATCGTTGGCTGTCAACACCAGCAGAGGCACCGGAACCAGCCCAGCCACGGCGTTGCTGAAACCGAACTCCTTTGAGTGGACAATGACCTCATCGGCCATGCTCTCGGCTGTTACTCCGGCCAACGCCTCCATGTTATCTGCCATCTCGGCAACCACTCGTTCTCGCGGAGCCTGCCCCAGATTCCCCATATCGGCCGCGCTAATCAGAATCGCGCCCATCAGCGCATGATCGTGCGCCGCCGTGTTCACCGTCACCCAGCCGCCCATGCTGTGCCCGGCAATCGCGATGCGCTTGGGATCGACGCCAAGCTTTGCGGCGTTGGCCGGATCGCGCAGATATTTGAGCACTGCGTCCGCGTCCTCCAGGTTCTGGGCGAATCGAAAACTCCCTGGGCTGCCCCACGATCCCCGATAGTTGAAGGTGACCGCGTTCCAACCCGCCCGCCGCACCGCCTGCGCCAGGTCAAGATTCTTCTCATTCCCCGGCAGTCCGTGGCAGATCACCAGCGTCGGATGCGGCCCCGCGCCGGACGGGCTGTATTCAACGCCGTTGATGAGTACTCCGTGGCTGGGAATGTGCAGCACCGTCATCGCCGCCGGGTGAGCCGCATCGGCCGGCGGATCGGTGAAGATGGCCGCGGGAACGGACTGAGCTATCGCGGTTGAGGCCAAAAAAACAATGCCGGCAAGAAACAGAGAGCGCATGCGGGAAACTCCTGGGAGTGGCGTCGGTCGACCGGCCATTGCTCGCATCCTATCAGCACAGGGAAACAGCTTGCTCGCCCTGAACGCAATCGACCGTCGCCAAATTCCCGGAACGCACCGCCGTGCGCTAGTGAATCATGTTGATCGTCTCCTGGGTGATGGTGTCGAAGGTGGTCACCGCCTTGGAGTTGGCCTCAAAACCACGCTGCGCAATGATCAGATCGGAAAACTCAGCGGAGATGTTCACATTCGACTCTTCCAATGCTCCGTCCGTCACCGTGCCCAGGCCAGCCGTTCCTGAGGCTCCAATCGAAGCCGTCCCGCTGGCCAGCGTGGCCGCGTATTCGCTGTTGCCCAAACTTTGCAGGCCCTGCAGATTGGAGGCATTGGCCAGCGCCAGTTGCCCTACGTTCTGAGTCTCTCCATTGGAATAGCTGGCTGTCACAGTCCCGTTGGCGCTGACCGTGAAGCTCTGATACGTGCCGCTGGTGTAGCCGTTCTGGGTGGTTGAAGAGGCGCCGTCCGAGGTCGTGTTCACCTGGCTGATCGATGGAGTGCCGCTGGTGCCCAGAATGTCCCACGTCATGTTCAAGGTCGCCGCACCATCCGAGAGGCCGCTGAAGGAGATCCCGCTCACATCCGCCGCCGGGCTCACCAACTGGCCGCTCGAATTGAAGGTCAGCGGCCCGGTCGCGTTTTTCGAGGCAATCGGATCCTGNNCCAGCATTGTTGATCGCATTCTGAAGATCGTCCGCATAAGTGCCTGCCGTGCCGACGGCGCCCAGCGCTTCGCCGGCCGTCACCGGGGGAGGGGCGATCGTGGCTGTGCTTCCGCCGGCGGTAGGTCCGGTGATGGCCAGGTTGGTTCCGGAATCCACCGTTGCCAGCGTGCCTGCGCTTGAACCGAAACTGTAGGTGAATGTCGTCGCGCCCGCATTGGTGGTCGAGTTGGCCGTCAGCGTGTCCGGCATCGTGACGTTGTAGGTCCAGGCGTTGGTTCCGGTCTTTTCGTAAGTCACCGTTGCTTCATAGGCTTTGCCCATCGAGTCGTAGACCTGCACCTGGCCAGGTACGGTGGTGCCCACCGGTGACGCGGAATTGAGTGTCGATGTCATCCCAAAGGTGGTCGTCGCCAGGGGGGCCTCCACCTGACCCACCGGGATATTGACAGGCGCCAGCGCAGCATTCGTGTTCACCACTCCATTGACCGCCGGATACCCCATCACGTTCAGCCCGTCGGAAGAGATCAGATTGCCGTTGGCGCCCAGCGAAAAATCGCCTGCGCGCGTCAGCACGTTGCTCCCACCGTCGTTCAAAACGAAGAACCCGTTTCCGTTCAACTGCATGTCGGTCGAGTTGCCGGTTGTCTCGCTCGATCCCTGCGAGTAGTTCGTCTCATTCGAAGCCACCTGCACTCCCTCGCCCATCTGGATCGCGTCGCCGGAGCCGGTCGTTCCGACCTGTTGAGAGAAGAGGTTGGAGAAATTCGTTGTCTGAGTCTTGAAAGCTGTGGTGTTCATGTTGGAAAGATCATTCGCAATGGTGTTCAGCGCTGTCGAATCGGCGTTGAGCCCGGAAAGTGGAATGTAAAAGCTTGCCATGGTGCATCTCCTCTGGGTGTACTCGAAGGTTGGCGCTGGCTGTCATGGCCGGCGGGTGAATGAGCTTCCATGCGATCCGGTTTGGTTGCCGGCAATCGACCGTGAATGAGATTTTCCGTTCAAGGCATGCGCAACGCGCTGCGCCGCCGGCTGGGCATCGGGAACGCTGAGATTGCCGGGAGCATGTTTTGAAGCGGCGCTGTTGGCCGCCGTCGTGCCGGGCGAAGTCAGCGACGATGCGGCGTTCTGGGCCGCCGCCACCCCAACACCTTTGTGCTGAGCGGTTACACGGGCCTGTGCCGCCGAGGCCGTCGGGCTTGCCGAAGCGGCGCCCGGCGTTGTCGTGGGAACTGCGCCGGCAGCCCCTCCCGAGGACCCACTGCTGCCTGAATCCCCCAGCGCCGTCGACAGGTTCTGATTGATGTCGATCAGTTGCTCCAGGCTGTTCACCTGCACCAGCTGATTGATGTACTCGTTTGGATCGGTGTCCGCCGTCGGGTCCTGGTTCTGCATCTCGGTCACAAGTAAAGTGAGAAAGTCGTTGGCCGAGATGGTGGACGAATCGCCGCTTGCGTCGCTAGAACCGCCCGTACCGCTCGTGCCGCTTGTGGTCGAGTCCATCGCTGTCGATTTGGTGCCGGTCAGAGCCTGCCCTGCCGCCAGATGGTGGCTGAAGATTCCCGCTGCCGCTGCTGCCATTTCCCCTCCCTGTTCCAGCTCGTCTCCCGTGCTCGCGCTGTTTGTAGCTTTGGTTCTCTGTGGCTCAGGCCATCACCGAGATGTGAACCCCTCCCAGCGGTGTTGATGGTTCCGGCACCCTCGCCGAACCTTCGCTCTCAGTCGAGTTTTCGAGCTTTATTGCCGTATCCGAACCTGTACCGGCCTGCGCTCCCGCTCCGGCGCTTTGTCCTGAACCCTGATCGGCCTGCTGTTGATTGCTCTGGCTACCGCCCTGGGCAAACTCACCCGCTCGGCTCTCCGGCGCCCCAACTGTCAGGTTCGACACATGCAGATGGTGCTCCGCAAGGTAGTCGTTCAACCCGGCCATGTGCCCGCCCAGCGTCTGGCCGGCGTCTGCCGAACTGGGTACGACGGCGGCATGAACACCGCCCGCGCCCCCGTCCGCGCGCACGCCAACCCAGCCAAGCGCCGGGTCCTGAAATCCGCCTTCGGCTCGCTGGGCTCCCGCATGAATCCATGCAGGCGCACCCGTCGCATTGGCTCCGTCAAGAGCGGCAAATGTGTCGCGGCCGGGTTCAACCGCTGGATTCAAGGCCGCTCCCGCAACCTCAACCTTCGTATCCCTGACCACGAAATCCCCACCAGCACCGTGTGACGGAGCATTCATCTCCTGCGCGGGATTGCCGGGCTGATACCCATTCGGGGAACTCCGTTCGGCGAGGGGTATCGGGTTGGCCGCCTGAGTTCCCGCCGGCGCGGAACGTCCCGGAGCCCTGATGCCGTCGCTAACGGCTTGCCTCCCGGCCAGAGGCGTCTCTCCCAAAGGATTGCCGGGCTGTTGGATTGCTGAAGCAGCATTTGCCGGTGGAGGATTTACCACCGATTCTTGAGCTGGAGCCGTGGCGGGTTGCAACTTCGGGGCCCAGGGCTGTCGCTCCGTTGGCGCCTGCCCATGCAAGCTGGCCGGATGAGGACCATCGACATTCGTTTGCACCCGGGCCGGCACGTTGACCGGCTCCAAAGACTCCTCTTGCGAAGAAGCGGATATCCCTTCGCTGGAAGGCGCGTTTTTCTCGCCGGCGTTCACCGCGGAGCTGTCAGGCTGGGTCGCCGTCATGCCCCTATGAGGACTTACCCCTTGAGGTTGCGGCCGGCCAGGGCTGGACGCCGAGAACTCTCTCGCCGCTCGACCAGCTTTCTGTTCTTGGGAGGCAGGGCTGATGCTTTCCGCATCTGGAGCAGGTCTGCTTCGTTGGATAGCCGCCATCCCGCTTCCTTGCATGGTTGCCGGTATGAGCTGACCTTGCGTCCATCCCGCAAGCCCTGCCGCCTCCGCAGTTTGCTGTGCGCCGCCCGTTCCTGCCCCTCGCGATGCATCATCCAGCAGGATTCGTGTCGCGGCGTCATGGCTCGCCTGCTTGGCGCCCGAAGCCTTCCCGGCGCCAGGAGCCATCGCCGAAGGCTTCATGGACGGCAAGAAGCCGGAGCCGGCGAGGTCAGGCGATCGATTGGCCAACCGAAACGAATCCGGCGCTTCGCTGGTCTGTATCTCACTGCTCTGACTCGGACGCATCGTCGGACCCTGTTCCCGATGCGCCGTCTGCGGGGAGTTCCCGGAACTGCCGAGGAACGCCGGACTGCCCGTGTCCGTCCCCCTGTCGAAAACATTGAGATCCGAATCGTCCTTGGATCTGCTGGCCACACTCATCACGGGTTGGGCAGAAACCGGCGCCGGCGCGACGATGCCAGGAAGAGGCGGTGGAACACTCGGAACCACTCCGGCTTCCGGAGAGGGCTCAGGGGTCTTGGCACTTTTTCGGGTTTCCAGCGCGTGCGAAGGGGTGGACGATTCAGCGGACAACTCCGCGGATCCACCGCTTTCCGCGCGTCTCGCCGCCGACTGTGTATCGGGCTGCAGGAGCCGCAAACTCTGGCCGGAACCCTGCGCGAAACGGCCGTTCAGCTCGCCGCTGGCCTCTTCGCCCAGCGCATCCGTGCTCGTCCCCATGGAAGCAAGCAGCGACTGCCAGTTGGAGCGAAAGCTCTCGCGTTGCGGCAGCGCCGCCGGCGGCTGACCTGGGCCAGGCTCCGGATGCATACCCGGCACGATTTCGATGGTTGCGGCAACGGTCATGACCTCGATTGGTGCAGAAGACTGGCCAAAGAAAAGGAATACAGGTTAGAGCATTGTCAGAAATGGGAGGGGCTTTCTCGTTTGGGAATACGCCGTTCCAATACTTCAAGTTTTTCCTCAAGTTTTTCAGGCATGCTTCTCATTTTCATCCTGTTCATCAATGGAAACTTCTCCTTTGGCCCGGTCGGAGTTCATCCGCGTCCGATGCAGCCGCGATCGAAACCAGTCGTCAAGCGTCTGCTGGCTGCGGCGGCCGCTCTCGATAGCGTCCCGCGCTTCCGTTTCGCCGATCAGTGTCTCCGCCTGGCGGCGCTCGACCCGCTTCTCGATGAACGCCTCTCGCAATCGGCCTGTCTCGGCTTGCCAATTTTCGATCCGCGGAGCCAGAACCTCGACCAGCCGATTGGCCGCGCGCGTCTCCTCAAGGCCGGCCAACCGGTCCCGCAGTTCGCCGCTGCGCGCACTGGCTTCAACCAGCCTGCGGCCCCGGCGATCCCGCTCGGCCGTTGCCGCCATCGCGTGTTCCAGACGGCTGAGTTCGCCGATGGCAGCTTCGAGCGCCAGCCGGCACTGCTCTTCCTCCAGTTCCCGTATGCGCAGCAGTCGGCGAAGCGCCCGCGAGACAGCCACCGCTTATACCTCCCCGGCCAGGGCTGCCAGCCGTCGCACACAGTCGGAGAAGCCTACGTGCTCGTGCGCATCCTGGGTCATGAATGCCCGCATCGCGCCTCGCGCTCGCAGAGCCCGATCCAGTTCCGGGTCCGAGCCGGCCTTGTAAGCGCCGATCCGAACCAGGTCCTCGGAGTGGGCGTAGACGGCCATCATCCGGCGCAACAGCGCAGCTTGCTCGCGGTGTTCCGGCTGCGTGACGGCCGGCATCAACCGGCTGATTGAATCCAGAACCTCCACCGGCGGGTACCACCCCTCGGAAGCCCGCGTCCGTGAAAGGACAATATGCCCATCCAGCAACGACCGCACCGCATCCACCAGCGGATCCTGCTGGTCGTCCCCCTCCATCAGCACGGTATAAAAGGCGGTGATCGAACCCACCCGAAACTGCCCCGTCCGCTCCACCAGCCGGGCCAGCTTGCTGAAGACCGACGGCGTATACCCCTTGGCTGTAGGCGGCTCTCCGGCAGCCAGGCCGATCTCCCGCGCCGCCATGGCGAACCGCGTGAGCGAATCCAGAACCAGCAGCACGTGCTTACCCTCCGCCGCAAAAAACTCCGCCACCGTGGTTGCCGCCAGGGCCGCTCTTTGGCGCATCAGCGGAGACTGGTCGGAGGTTGAAACCACCACCACCGAACGCGCCCTGCCCTCCGCCCCCAGCGCGTCCTCAAGAAACTCACCCACTTCGCGGCCACGCTCGCCCACCAGGCCCACGACCGTCACATCGGCCTCCGTGTTACGGGTCATCATCCCGATCAGCGTGCTCTTGCCCACCCCCGAACCGCCGAAGATGCCGACACGCTGCCCCCGGCCCACGGTCAGCAGACCGTCCAATACGCGAATGCCGGTGCCGAGCGGAGTCCGAATCGCCACCCGGTCGAGCGGAGAACGCACCGCTCCATCCAGAGGCAGCGCCCGCAAGAGGTCCAATGGCCGGCCCTCGTCGATCGGTTTACCCAGGGCATTCAGCACCCTGCCCATCAGCGCCGGGCCCGCTTCAATCTCAGGACCGATGCCCAAGGACGCCACCGGGTCCCCAAAGCGAATCCCCTCCGTGCTTTCCACCGGCATCGACAGCACGTTCGAGCCGCGAAATCCGATCACCTCCGCCCCGTGCGCGCGGCCAAACTGGTCCTGAATCTCGCAGCACTCGCCAACCGCCGACAAGGGGCCAGCCGACTCGATGGTCTGGCCCGCCGCCTCGAGGACCTTGCCATGCCAGCGCCAGGGCTGACCACGCTCCAGGCCAGCGAAATAGCGTGCCAGGTGCCCCGTTGCCCGCCGGCTCATGAGCAGTTCTCCCGGCCTGCGGCTTCCGCCCTGTCCGGCATCGCGGGCGGCTTTGCCCGAGGTCCGCCGGCACGGTCAAAAAAGCCGCGCTCGATCTCACCCAATTGGGGGCGGATGCCCAGATCCACCGTGCCCATCTCCGTCTCGATTTGGCAGTCGCCCAAACGCATTCCATCTCCGGCCAGAACCGTTGGTTTGACAGACAGCTTCGGCAACAAGGCAATCGCCTCGATCCACATTTCCAGTTCCGCCGGTGGCACCCGTAATCGAACCTCGGTCGCCCCGGCCAGTTGCCCCAGCGCGACCCGCACCGCGCCCGTCAGCAGCAGCGGGTCCATCTGCGCCTCGCGCCGCAGAATCCGGGCCGCAATCGCCAGCGCCAGTTCCACCACTTCATGCTCCACTGTCCGAAGGTATCTGTCCCGCTCCTCAGTGAAACTCTCGATCAGCTGTGCCGCCTGGCGCACGCGCAACTCGTTCGCCGCCGCTCTGGCCGCGGCCTGCGCCTCGACCTCCGCCTGGCGGCCTTCCAATCTGCCGCGTTCCCGGCCAGCCTCGAACGACCGCCGCGTTTCCTCCGCCAGCCGGCGGTCAAACTCCGCCAGGAGACCAGCCTCCGTAGCCGCGGCGGGATGGGGACGCGGATCTTCCCGCCCTTTGCCCGCACCCTCCGCAGGATCGCTCCAAAGGCAGCCATCCGCGACCGCCCAGGCAGCCTCATCCTCCGAGCCGGGGTACTGGAAGACCTCGAAGCGCGCTGGCACACCGTTTTGTTTCGCTGCTTCCATCCCCTGAAATCTCTTCCCTTACCAAGTCTTCGGTTCCACGGAATTGACCACTGATCTCTGTTCTCCGATCTCTGACAACTGCGTTCACGCAAGCATTTCGTCTCCGGTTTCCAGCTTCAGAATCACCTTGCCCTCGGCCTCCAGCCGCCGTGCCAGGTTGAGAATCTCCTGCTGCGCCTGCGCCACTTCGCGCGAGCGAACCGGACCCAGCACTTCCATGTCNNTCCATGTCTTCCTTCAGCATCTCCACGGCACGCGAACTCATCGACTTGAAGATCTGAGCCCGCAGGTCGTCGGTGGTTCCGCGCAGCGCGAGAGCTAATTGCCGCTTGTCCACACCGGAAACAATCTCGCGGATTGTTGCCGGAGGCACGGTAACCAGGTCGTCAAATGTGAACATCAGGTTGCGGATGCTCAGAGCAAGCTCCGGCTGCCCCTCTTCGATGGTTTCGAGAATCTTTTTCGACTCTTCCGCGTTCAGCCGGTTCAGCAGATCGGCGACCGCCTTGAACCCGGAGTAGCTCTTGCGCGCCGTGTCACCCACATTTTCCAGCCGCCGATGCAGAATGTGGGCTACCTTCTGCGCCATCTCCGGCGAGAACTGGCGCATCTCGGCCAGCCGCTGGATGGATACCACCTTGTGTTCCTCGCTCAGGTTGTCCAGCACCATCGACGCCCGCCGGGGGTCAAGATGCGCCAGCACCAGGGCGATGGTCTGCGGGTGCTCGGAGTCGAGCAGCTTGCCCAGTTGCTGCGGGTCGGTCCGCTGCAGCTTGGCCAGGTTACCCTGTGCTTCCTCCTGCGAGCGCCGCACCAGCATCAGCAGATCGTCCGCGCGCTCCTTGCCGAAGGTCTCCTGCAAAAGGCGGCTGGCGTAGTCCAGGCCCCCATGGATCATGAAGCCCTGCGTCTCCAGCAGTTCCCAGAACTCCTCCAGTACCTCGCGGGACATTTCGGAGCTGATGCCGCGCAGATCGGCAAGCTCTTCGGTCAGCCGCTGCACATCCACCTCGGGCAGGGCGCGCAGAATCTCCTTGGCCAGCTCCTCACCCACGGCAACCAGCAGAATGGCCGCTTTGCGCAGTCCCGGCATGTTCGCCGATTTGCGCTGTACTGCTGCCCCGCTCTCAATTCCCCGCTCGGCCAAGGTGCCGGTCCTTTCTGCGCATCCACACCGGTTGCGTTGCTGTTCTTTGTCAATCCCTCAACGGCCCCCGGCCTATTCCGAGTGAATCCAGCTCTGCAGAAGGCGCGAACTCTGCGCCGGCTCCCGCTTGAGATGGCCGGTAACCTGGTCAAATATCTCCTGAGTCCTCTGCCGCTCGGGGTCAAGCTCGGCCGCCTCGGCAGGGCTCAAGACGGGCTGGTGCAACTCGGCCGTGCTGCCGGGCAACTCCCTGACAGCCGGTCGTTCCTTCACCTGTCGGAGGGCGGGCCGCACACCAAACGCAAGCACCACCAGAATTCCAGCGAACAACGCCACATACTTGACCAGCACTGGCGAATCCTCGGCTGTCGAGAGGGACTGGCGAAGGATTGAGGCAGGCGGCGCGGCTCTGTTCTCGTCGAAGGCCAGATCCTCGACGGTCAACAAATCCCCGCGAGCCGTATCGAAACCCACCGCTGCCTGCGCCAGCGCCGTCAGATTGCGCAGTTCGTCGGCCGAGCGAGGCTGCCAGACCGCCGCCTTCCCCTTGGTCGCCAGCTGCGCCAGCCGGTCATTGACTACGATCGCCGCAGTAAGCCTCCGCACCCGTCCCGGATTCTCAATCACATGCCGCACCGTTTTGGCTGCCCCGTAGGTTCCCGACTCGGTCTTTGCCGTCTGCGGCTGGCTGCTCTGCTGCGGATAGACCGGCAGCGCCTGTGCGTTGGGCGTGTTCGAGGCGGCGCCGGGAACGCCCGCGGCAACCGGCTGGCTTCCGGTGGTCTGCTCGCTCCGCTGCATGGACAAAGTCACCGTCTGATCCGGATCGTAGGTCTCGGCGGTCTCTTCCGTGGCCGCCTCATCGTAGTCCAGCGTCACCGAGGCGCGCACATTCCCTGCCCCGGTCACCGGCTCCAGGGTTGCGATCAGCTTGTCCTCAAGCACCTGTTCGGCGCTCAGGCGCATGGCATCCGCCGTCTTCGGGCCGAGCGGCAGGTGGCCCGCCGCGTCCACCAGCACCACCCGATCGGGCGTCAGGCCGTCGACGGCCGATGCCACCAGGTTGCGAATCGCATCCGGCTCGCTGTCGGCCAACGAGCGCTGGCGCAGTTTGATCACCACCGAGGCCTTGGCCGGACGCTCCTGCTCGCGAAACAGCGAATCGTGGGGCAGCACCAGGTGAACCCGTGCCGACTCTATATCGGACAGAGAGCCTACCGTGCGCTCGAGTTCTCCTTCCAACGCCCGCTGGTAATTCACTTGCTCATCGAACTCGGAACCCACCCAGTTCGGCTTGTCGAAGATCTCAAAGCCCATTCGCCCGCTCTTGACGCCTCCCTTGGCCGCGGTCGCCAGGCGGGCTTTGTCCAGTTGCGGGGCTGGAACCTGGATGCCGTTGCCGTTCGGCGTGGGTTGGTACGGAATCTGCGCCGTGGTAAGGATCTGGCTGATCTGCCGCGCGTCCTCCGGATCCAGGTCCGCATACAACGTGCGCCAGTCGGTACGAAGCGCGTACCAGAGCAGTCCGCCGGCCAGCGCCGCAAGCATCAACGCCGCCGCTACCGCCCAGTTCCGCTGCGCCGCCTGCATCCCCGACCAGCGAACTCGCCCCCGGCCCCACAGCCCGGCGAGCCGGTCAGTCAACTGGGGTTGTCCGGGGCTTGCCGGCGCGCTCTTCTCCAACTGTGTCCCGGTGGCCATGGTCTCCGTTTCCTGCCCGTTTTCCGCCGCGCTCCACACCAGCCGCCATTGAAACCTGTCCTAAAACTGCATCCCGATGACGCTTTGGTACGCCTGAACCGCCTTATTGCGCACCGCTAATGCCAGTTCGAAACCCATGCTCGCCTTCTGCGTCGCGATCATCGCCTGATGCACGTCTACGCCGGAGCCGGTCATCAGTCCGGAAACAGCGGTTTGGGCCTGGTCCTCAAGCTGGTTGACCTGACCGACCGCGTCCGTCAGCAGGTCGCCAAACGGAGTCGGGCTTGTCACCGGGCCGCCGCTCAGCGTACCCGGCAACTGCGC
>PMWR01000111.1 GCA_003166055.1 Acidobacteriaceae bacterium | reverse complement strand
CTCGGCCTCTTCATCACAACCCGCGCCGATCTCGCCAAAGCAGTCATCGCCCAGACCAAGCTCCGCAGCCGCAACAACCCCATCGCGCGCGCAGCTCTAGACCGCAACGGCCTCGTCATCCTCGCGACTACAACCGACGAAGCCCACCAAATCACCAATCGTCTCGCCCCCGAACACCTCACCGTCGACGCGCCCGGCGATCTCGATTGGGTGCGGAATGCAGGCTCGGTCTTCATCGGCCGCTGGTCCGCGCAGCCCATGGGCGATTACATCTCCGGACCCAACCACACGCTGCCCACCGGCGGCATGGCCCGCGTGCGCGGCGGCCTCAGCGTCAACGACTTCGTCAAACTCATCACCGTGCAGCAGTATTCGGCAAAGGCAATGCGCACCCTCGGCCCGCAAGCCGCGCTGCTCGCCGAAGCCGAAGGCCTCACCGCCCACGCAGAAGCCATCCGCACTCGCTTAACCCGCACTCGCCTAACCAGGAGGCCCCGTGCCTGATTCCATCGCTGCCATTCAACCGGCGCCACGTGCCCGCGTCCAGGCCATGAAGGAGTACCACCCTCCTCTTGGCAGCCGCGACGCCCTTCGCCTCGACTTCAACGAGAACACGCTCGCCTGCTCTCCCAAAGTCCGCGAAGCCCTCGGGCAAATCTCCACCGGCCATCTCACGCGCTATCCGGAGCGTGAGCCGGTCGAAGCCATCGTTGCCGCGCATCTCAACGTGCGCCCCGAGCAACTCACCCTCACCAACGGCGTCGACGAAGCGATTCACGTGCTCTTCGAAACATTTCTCGAAGCCGGCGACGAACTCCTGCTCCCCGTCCCCACCTACACCATGTACGAGGTCTACGCCTCGGCAACCGACGCCAACGTAGTCCCCATCCTCGCCGCCGATGATTTGCAATTCCCATTTGAGCGCCTCTTATCCGCCATCACGCCGCGCACAAAGATCATCGCCATCGCCAATCCCAACAGCCCTTCCGGCACCGTGGCCACGCGTGCGCAGCTCCAGACATTAGCCCGTTGCGCGCCCCATGCAATACTTCTCGTCGATGAAGCCTACTTCCATTTCCACGGCGAAACAGTNNTCGCTCGCTCTTGCCTGTCTCCCGCCCGCGCTTGAAGACACAGCGTATCTAGATTGGTATGTCGGTGAAGTGCTCGCCGCGCGAGCGGACTTTGAAATTGCGATTGATGCAACAGGTCTTCGCCGCTGGCCCAGCCGCGCCAACTTCATCCTCGTAGATATCGGCCCGCAGCACGCGGAGTTTGTGCGCCTGATGCGAGTCGCCGGCGTCCTGGTGCGCGACCGCTCCAGCGATCCCGGTTGCGGTGGCCGTGTGCGCATCACCATTGGCACCCGCGAGCAAATGCATCAGGCCATCGTCGCCCTCAATCAAACGGTCGCAGCCCTGAATCTCGGAGTAAGCGCGCAATGAAAAACGCAAAAGCTTCAACATCGAAGCCCCGCACGTCCATTGTCGAGCGCCACACTGCGGAGACCCGCATCGACATTCAACTCGTCATCGAAGGCCGCGGTCAATACCAAATCTCCACCGGCATCCGCTTCTTCGACCACATGCTTGAGCTNNTGCGCGCCGGCTACTTCCTCATGCCCATGGACGAGACCCTCGCCATCGCCGCCGTTGACTTGAGCGGCCGCGCAGCCTTCGCCGTCGACACCAAAGTCCGCACCCGTCTAGTCGGCGATCTGCAAACCGAGCTCGTCACTGATTTCTTCGAAGGCTTCGCCCGCGGCGCACGCGCCAACGTGCATGTGAAGACCATGTACGGACGCTCCAATCATCATAAGATCGAAGCCATCTTCAAAGCCTTTGCCCGCGCGCTCCGCGTAGCCTGTTCTAAAGACAAGCAACTCGGCGATATGCTGCCTTCGACCAAAGGATTGCTGTGATGCGCGTAACCGTCATCGATTACAAAGCGGGTAACCTCACTTCAGTGCTCAAAGCGCTGCGTCATCTTGGCGCCGAGCCTGTCGTCACCGACGCCGATCTCGCACCTGTTGAATCCGCGGAGCGCATCGTCCTGCCCGGCGTAGGCCATTTCGCCGCGACAAACTATCTCGACTCCACCGGCCTTACAGGATCCATTCGCGCCGCCATAGCGCGCGGCGTTCCTTTCCTCGGCATCTGCGTTGGCATGCAATGGCTCTACGCCGGCTCAAGCGAAGCCCCCGATCAGCCTGGTCTGGCGCACTTTCCGGAGCAATGCGCCCGCTTTCCCGAAGGCCAGGAAAAAGTCCCGCACGTTGGCTGGAATTCGCTTGAAGTCCGCGCCGGCTCCCGTCTCCTCGCCGGCGTAGAGCCCGGCGAATTCGTCTACTTCACTCATTCCTACAAAGCCCCAGTCACTGCGGACACAGCGGCCGTAACGCAGTACATCGAGCCATTCGCCTCAGCCGTCGAGCGCGGCAATGTAATGGGCGTCCAGTTCCATCCCGAAAAATCCGGCGCAACTGGCCTCAAGATTCTTCGCAATTTCCTGGAGGTGAAGTAATGAAGCTCACTTACACCCTAACGCTTGCCGACTACATCGCTGCGATCAGGCTACATCGCTCCCAGACGTTTGCCAGGCGCTTCATATTTGGCCTCTTGTATTTCGGCTTGCCCTTTCTTGCGGTTGTGGGGTTAGCTGGCATAGTTCTCCTCAAGGCGATTGGAAAGACGGAACCAACATCGGGCTATATTTTTGCGGAAGCAGTCCTCTTGTTTCTTTCGATTGGCTTACCGCTCGCCCGGATCGTCGATGTGCGCATCTGCTTCCGGCGAATCTTTGCGAATGCGAAAGTTATACCGACGATTACTGCGGTCATTGACGAGGAATGTGTACGTTCAGAAATCCCGGGAGTCAGCGAAGGAAAGTTCTTCTGGAGCGCAATTATCGATTTCGCGCAGGATGAGAAAGTCACGCTGCTGTATATCCGCAAAAAAGCATTCCTCTTCTTTCCCACATTCGTCTTATCTCCGGACCAGCGCG